>JAJPZU010000051.1 GCA_021204165.1 Prevotellaceae bacterium | reverse complement strand
TCCTCCCCTAAGTTAGGGGAGGTGGCGCGTAGCGACGGAGGAGTCTGTCGAATACGTCTGCCAATATACGCAAGTCACACGGAGGAGTCTGTCGAGAACATCCCGCTAAATACACATGATATTTCCACTTAAACATAGAATATACCTTGTTATATATAAGCATATACTTGCTGAATTGCTCTAAAACACGGAATAAGTAGCCATAAACGGCACAAAAAAGAGGGAAATGTGCGGTTTAATAAAAACAATGTGTTACATTTGTGCATGAATTATGGCTGGGCTTTGAAACTTTAAATGAATAAACTATAATAAATATGGTATTTACGAGACTAACAGCTGCAGAAGCAGCATCGCTTGTCAAAGATGGTGACAATATCGGTCTTAGTGGCTTTACTCCTGCCGGAACTCCGAAGGCTGTAACAGCGGAAATTGCAAAAATAGCTCATGCAGAGCATGAAGCCGGTCGTCCGTATAAGATTGGAATCTTTACGGGTGCATCGACGGGACAGTCGTGTGACGGTGTGCTTTCCATGGAAAAGGCTATACGTTATCGCGCACCTTACACTACGAATGCTGAGTTTCGCAAGCATGTGAATGCTGGTGAGATTGCATACAATGACATTCATCTGAGCCAGATGGCACAGGAGCTGCGCTACGGTTTCTTGGGTGATGTGGATTGGGCCATTATCGAATGCTGTGCCGTGGAGGACGATGGCAAGGTGTATCTTACGGCTGCCGGCGGAATATCACCGACTGTGGCTCGCCTTGCGAAGAAAGGTGTGATATTGGAGCTGAACGCTTTCCACAGTGCCAAGTCGATAGGCATCCATGATGTGTATGAACCGCTTGACCCTCCTTCACGCGCTGCCATTGAAATCAGTAAGCCGAGTGACCGTATCGGAACCACTTATTTGCAGATTGACCCTAAGAAGATTGTGGGTGTGGTAGAATGCAACATTCCTGATGAGGTGCGCTCGTTCAAGGATGCTGACCCTATTACGGACACTATCGGACAGAATGTGGCGGACTTCTTGTTGGCAGACATGAAGCGTGGCATCATACCTCCTTCGTTCCTTCCGTTCCAGAGTGGTGTAGGTTCGACTGCCAACGCTATTCTCGGTGCACTCGGAAGCAACCCGGCTGTTCCTGCATTCAATGTATATACTGAAGTGCTTCAGGACGCTATGGTCGGACTGATGCGTAGCGGACGAGTAAAGTCTGCATCTACATGCTCACTTACTGTGACCAATGAGGTTTTGCAGGGCATCTACGAGGATATTAACTTTTTCAAGGATAAACTGGTGCTTCGTCAGTCGGAAATCTCGAACAATCCGGAAATCATCTGTAAGCTGGGTGTCATAGCCATCAACACAGCCATAGAGGTTGACCTCTACGGTAATGTGAACTCTACGCAGATTTGCGGAACAAAGATGATGAATGGTATCGGTGGTAGCGGTGACTTTGAGCGCAACGCATTCCTTTCGATATTCACTTGTCCTTCTGTGGCAAAAGGTGGCTGCATCAGCTCTATTGTACCGTTCTGTTCGCATATCGACCATACGGAACACGACGTCAATGTGGTCATCACGGAACAGGGAGTGGCAGACCTTCGCGGAAAGTCGCCTGTGGAACGCGCCAAGGCCATCATCGAGAACTGTGCGCATCCTGACTACAAGCAGTTGCTTTGGGATTATCTCAAAATTGCCGACAAGGGTCAGACTTGCCACAAGCTTTCTGCTGCGTTTGCCATGCACGACACGTTCTTGCGTGAAGGTGACATGCACTTGACAGACTATGCAAGGTATATCATAAAGTAATCTGCGGCTTTGTAGGCTTTTTCGACAATAACAAAAAGGATTCATCCGATGAAATTTGTATCGTGGAATGTCAACGGACTGCGCGCCTGCTGTGATAAAGGCTTTCGTGAGGTGTTCGAGAAAATGGATGCAGACTTTTTCTGTCTTCAGGAAACCAAAATGCAGGAGGGGCAGCTCGACTTGGAATTTGAAGGCTACCGTTCTTTCTGGAACTATGCAGACAAGAAGGGGTATTCCGGTACTGCTGTGTTCACCCGGCATCAGCCGCTGAATGTCACCTACGGCATGGGCATTGACGAACATGACCATGAAGGGCGGGTGATAACGGTGGAAATGGCTGATTTCTTTCTGGTGGCGGTCTATACACCGAACTCGCAGGACGGTTTGAAGCGTCTTGACTACCGCATGAAGTGGGAAGATGATTTCCGCCGGTATCTTCTTGAACTTGACGGCAGGAAGCCGGTTGTCGTGTGCGGCGACTTGAATGTGGCGCACAAGGAAATTGACTTGAAGAACCCGAAGTCGAACAGACGCAATGCCGGTTTTACGGATGAAGAGCGTGAGAAGTTCAGTTGTCTGCTCGAATCCGGTTTTACGGATACATTCCGCTATTTCTATCCGTCGGCGGAGGGCATATATTCGTGGTGGTCGTACCGTTTCAAGGCGCGCGAGAAGAACGCGGGCTGGCGCATAGACTACTTTCTTGCCTCGAAATCGATGGAGGACAAGCTTGTCGGAGCTTCTATCAGCACAGACGTGTTCGGTTCAGACCATTGTCCTGTGGTGCTGGAAATAAAAGATTAAATAAACAGCCCCTGTCTATCGAACATAGACAGGGGCTGTCGCCTTCAACATATATTTGTTTTATATGCAGACGCTTCTTCTTCCGGCATGTCGCCGCAACGGAGAAGCGTATTCTCTTTTCTTAGTTTAAAGCAGCAGTAAGTTCTGCGCCTCCTTTGAATTTTGCAGTTTTCTTTGCTGCAATGGTGATAGACGCACCTGTTGCAGGATTGACACCCTGACGCTCTCCTCTTTCAGCAACGGAGAATGTTCCGAATCCTAAAAGTGCAACTTTGTCACCGGCTTTCAATGCCTCAGATATTGTCTCTATGATGCTGTCAAGAGCTTTCTTGGCATCTGCTTTGCTCAGTTGTGACTTTTCTGCAACTGCGCTGATAAGTTCATTCTTGTTCATAATTATAAGTATTAAATATAAAAAATAGATGTCTGTGATTTTCGTATAGCTTGTTCTCGAGCAAAAACAAGTGAGGAAAGTAAATACAAGCACTCCCTCTCTGAATGTTTTTTTGCATAACTCTCTCGTCTGCAAATATATATTATAATTCGCAACGCACAAACAAAAATATTTAAAAAATCAACAAAAAACAGAAAACATGTAGTATTTGCGTGTATTTTTCGGTTTAATGGAATAAAAAAAAGTATTTTTGCAGTGGTTTTCAATATATAATGTCGTATGAATATGCCTCCTGTAGTGAAGACGCTGCTTCTGCTTAATATTGTGGCGTTTATAATAGATATGCTGTTCCCGATGATTTCCGGCGGAATGCAGTTGAGCAGCGTTTTTGGTTTGTATTATATATTTCATCCGAATTTCCAGTTGTTCCAGCCGGTGACTTATATGTTCATGCACGGTGGCCTGATGCACTTGTTCTTTAATATGTTTGCATTGTGGATGTTCGGGCGCATAATGGAGCAGGTGTGGGGAGGACGACGCTTCCTGTTCTATTATCTGTTCTGCGGACTGGGAGCTGCTTTTGTGCAGGAAGCGGGGCAGTTCTATGGATTAATAAGTCCTTATGTGCCGACAATCGGAGCTTCCGGAGCCGTATATGGAATACTGCTTGCGTTTGGAATGACTTTCCCTAACGAGAGGCTGTTTATTATTCCTATTCCTTTTCCTATAAAGGCGAAGTACTTTGTCATGTTCTATGCTGCGGTGGAAATATTTGAAGGTATGAATCTCAGCGATGGTGTGGCGCATTTTGCTCATCTGGGCGGTATGCTTTTCGGTTTTATCCTTATACTTTACTGGAGAAAGAAGATGCGCGGACAACGGTTCGGGGGCGGTAACTCATGGAGCGGAAATGCCACGCGTTATGAAGACGGATATGACCGTGGTGAAACTCTTTTCGACAAACTGAAAAAGGCTTTTTCGGGAAAGAGGAAACCGAAGATGGATGTCAGCTATGGAGGGGGAAAGCATGAAAAGGACTATGAGTACAACTCGAAGAAGAAGCGTGACAATGAAGAGATAGACCGCATATTGGATAAAGTGCGCAAAGATGGCTATGCCAGTTTGACGACAGAAGAAAAGAATCGCTTGTTTGATGCAAGCAAACAGTGAGTTCTGTTGTAATTAATGTGTGCAGAAGGGCTGCTACGTATGAGATTTAAGATGAAGAAGATATTTTTGACTGTATTCATTGCTGCGAATTTGTTCGTCATTGCAGCAATGATTTTTTGTGCATACACCACTTATTTGCCTCCGCAGACTTATCCTAACTGGTCATATTTCGGGCTTATTTTCCCCTTGTTCCTGTTTCTGGATGTAGCTTTTGTCATATTTTGGCTTATCTTTAAGCGGAAGCTTGTTGTGTTGCCTTTAGCCGGAATCCTTATATGTATTGGGGCTGTGAGGGCATATTCCCCTATCAATCTGCCTCAGACACCTCCGGACGATGCCATTAAGGTCTTATCTTATAATGTATTGCACTTTGGAGAAGGCTCTCATGCGAATCTTGAGGAAAATCCGATACTCAACTATATTTTACAGAGCGGGGCTGATATTGTTTGTTTGCAGGAAGCAAGTTCGTATGACATGGAACGTGTGGCGGGGAATATTGAACGTGTTTATCCATATAAAGAACTTGAGAAAAGCAGAATGACTGTCTCTGTTCTTCTTTCTAAGTATCCGATACTCAGCCGTATGGAAATAGACTACTCTTCGAATACGAACAGCAGTTTTGCGTATGAAGTTCTGATTGGACAGGACACGGTGCTTGTCATAAATAATCATCTGGAGTCGTATAAGCTGAATGATGACGACAAGCAGCGGTATAAACAGATTATCAAGAATCCGGAAAGTGAAGATGTGGAAGAGAAATATAATTCGCTGGTGGCAAAGATTGTGAAAGCCACGGCCATACGCGGAGCGCAAGCAGATTCTGTGGCTGCTTTTGTGGAACGTTGTCACCATAAATATATTATATCTTGTGGCGATTTCAACGACTCGCCGGTGTCGTATGTACACCATGCCATGACGAGAAATTTGAAAGATGCCTACACTTGCTCCGGAAATGGCCCGGGGCTTTCATATAACAGGAATGGGATGTATTTCAGGCTTGACAATATCCTTGTAAGCGACAGTTTTGTCCCTTATGGGGCTGTGGTTGACAGGAAAATAAAGGCGAGTGACCATTATCCCATATCTTGTTACCTGAAAATGAAATGACAGAATGAAAAAACATGCCAAAGATATTTAATTTGTAAAAAAAGCATTATCTTTGCAAAATTGAAAGGCACAGCATGTCTTGGAAATAAAAATCAAATAACAAAATTATAAATTATTAACAAAATGCAAAACAAAGGATTTGTAAAGTTCTTGGCAGTGGCGCTTACTCTGATTTGCCTTTTCTATCTTTCGTTCTCTGTTGCTACAAGCTACGTTGAGAAGCAGGCAGCCGGAATGGACGAGAAAGAAGCGGAGGCTTATCTGGATTCGTTGAACACGACTCCGTTCTATCTCGGGAGCTACACGCTGAAAGATTGCCGTGAAACAGCTATTGGTCTTGGTTTGGACCTTAAAGGCGGTATGAACGTCATTCTTGAAGTGTCCGTTCCGGAGGTTATCAAGACGCTTGCTGACCACAAAACTGATCCGGCTTTTCTGCAGTCGGTAGAGGAAGCACAAAAACTTTCTGCAGAAAGTCAGGACGATTTTATCACATTATTTGTCAGTGCCTACAAAAAGAATGCTCCGGGAAGCAATCTGGCTTCTATCTTTGCCACCCAGCAGCTTAAAGGCAAGGTGAACACAAACAGCACAGACAGTGAAGTGGAAAAAGTGCTTCGTGCTGCTGTCAATGAAGCTGTGGACAATTCTTTTAATGTGTTACGTACACGTATTGACCGTTTTGGTGTTGTTCAGCCGAACATCCAGAAAATTGAAGGTCAGTCGGGACGTATCATGGTAGAATTGCCGGGTATCAAAGAGCCTGAGCGTGTGCGCAAGCTTCTTCAGGGTAGTGCAAACCTTGAATTTTGGGAGACATACGATACTCAGGTGGTATTGCCTTATCTGAACCGGCTTAATGCTGCTTTGCGTGGAGAAAGCAAGGCTGAGAACGTTGTTGCGGATTCGAGTGCCGTAGCTGTAGATTCTGCAGAGGCAGAGATTCAGGTTGCAGAAGTTGCTGATACTGCAAATAATGCAAGTTCTCTTCTTTCTCAGGTTTCCAGCGGCGACAATGCCACAAAGGCGGCTAACAAGTCTGCTGATGCTGTGGAGGCAATGAAAGCGGAGAATCCTCTTTTTGCAATGCTTCAGCCGATACAGGGCAATGCCGGATGTATGGTAGGCTATGCTGTCGCTTCTGATACTGCTGAAATCAATTCACTTGTCAATTCAGCTGTGGCAAAAGAAATATTTCCTGTTGATTTGAGCCTTAAATGGGGTGTGAAATCTGAAGATAAGGCAGGAAAGGTCTTTGCTCTCTATGCAATAAAGACAACTGGTAAGAATGGACGCGCTCCACTGGAAGGTGAAGTGGTGATTGAAGCAAAGGATGAGTTTGACCAGTATGGAAATCCTTGTGTTTCGATGAAGATGAATACAGAAGGTGCACGCAAGTGGTCTGCTCTTACTGAGGCAAATGTAAACCATGCGATAGCAATTGTTCTGGACAACTATGTATATAGTGCGCCTAACGTAAAGGGAAAGATTGACGGTGGAAGTTCTCAGATTTCAGGTAACTTCACTACCAACGATACAAAGGACCTTGCTAACGTTCTTGAATCTGGTAAGATGCCTGCACCTGCACAGATTGTACAGGAGGATATTGTTGGTCCGACTTTGGGACAGGAATCTATCAATAAAGGTTTCATGTCTTTCATTGTCGCATTTGTAATCCTTATGGTTTACATGTGCGTAATGTACGGATTCAAGCCGGGTATGGTAGCAAATATGGCGCTTGTGCTTAACTTCTTCTTCACTATCGGTATTCTAACCTCTCTGCAGGCTGCACTGACGATGTCCGGTATTGCCGGTATGGTGTTGTCTTTGGGTATGGCTGTGGATGCAAACGTGCTGATATATGAGCGTACAAAAGAAGAAATGAAAGCCGGAAAGAATATTAAGAGTGCCGTAGCTGCCGGATACAGCAACGCTTTCTCTGCGATATTCGACTCAAACCTCACCTCTATTATTACAGGTATTATCCTTTATAATTTTGGTACAGGCCCTATCAAAGGATTCGCAACAACTCTTATCATCGGTATTGTATGTTCATTCTTTACTGCCGTATGGCTCACTCGTATTGTATATGAACATTTCTTGAATAAGAACAAGTGGCAGAATCTTACTTTCACAACAAGCATTTCAAGAAACTTTGCGCAGGATACTCATTATAACTTTATGGCTTCATACAAGAAGTCGTTTACATGTTTCGGTGTAATTCTTGTAGTCAGCCTTGTTTCATTGTTTGTTCGTGGACTTAGCCAGTCTATTGACTTTACCGGAGGACGTAACTTCAAGGTTGAATTTGTAAATGAAGTTCAGCCGGAACGTATCAATGAGATCCTTCGTGAGAAGTTCACTGCAAATGTGGCTGAGGGTGAGAATGTGAATGTTCAGGCTATTGCAATCGGTACCGATCATAAGACCATACGTGTGACAACAAACTATCGTATTAAAGAAAACGGTGCAGACATTGATTCTGAGATTGAGAATATGCTTTATGAGGCATTTGTAGAAGCAGGATTTGTAGATAAGTCTGTTTCTGCAGAACGCTTCCTTAACCGTGATGACCGTGCGGGAGGTTCTATTATCAGTTCACAGAAAGTGGGACCTTCGATAGCTGAAGACATCACATACGGTGCTATCTGGTCTGTGATACTTGCTCTTATTGCGATATTCGTATATATATTGATACGTTTCCGTAATGTGGCATATTCAGTAGGTTCTGTAACAGCACTTATAATTGATACATTGCTTATTATTGGTGCATATTCAATCTGCTATGGCTGGATTGGTTTCTCTCTTGAAATAGACCAGACATTTATCGGTGCAATTCTTACTGCTATCGGTTATTCAATTAACGACAAGGTGGTAATCTTCGACCGTATTCGCGAGAGCTTTGCATTGTATCCGAAGCGTGACCACCAGCGTCTGTTCAATGAATCTTTGAATTCAACATTGGCGCGTACAATAAACACTTCAGTTTCAACGCTCATCGTATTGCTCTGTATCTTCGTCCTTGGTGGCGACAGTATTCGAAGCTTTGCATTTGCCATGATTCTCGGTGTGATTATCGGTACAATGTCTTCAATATTCATTGCTGCTCCTACCGCATATCTTGTGATGGGACGTCGCATCAAGGAGGCTGAAGACGCAGTAGAGCCTGTACAATGATATAGATTCTTTGAATTTTATAAGCAAAAGGAAAAACAAATGTCGATTTATATTGAGATCGGCATTTGTTTTTTTATTCTTTGCACAGATAGAATTGCTCTTTGATAGAATAATTCTTTGATAGAATAACTCTTTTTATAAACAGATTTATTCTCTTTTACAAATAGATTACTCTTTGTATAAGTCAAAATAATAGAACCATTAATTATTAATTGTAGTATGCAGAAGATAAAGGCTGCCATTGTCGGATATGGCAATATAGGAAAGTACGCACTTGAGGCGCTTCAAGTGTCGCCTGATTTTGAATGCGTGGGAGTTGTTCGCCGTAACGGAGACTTGAACAAGCCTGCGGAACTTGCCGGGATTCCTGTTGTGAAGAACATCAAAGAACTTGAAGGTGTGGATGTGGCAATACTCGCTACTCCTACACGCAAGGTTGAAGAATATGCAAAGGAGTGTCTGGCACTGGGTATCAACACGGTGGATAGCTTTGATATTCACACACAGATTGTAGAGCTTCGCCGTACACTCGATGAAGTTGCAAAGAAGCACGGTGCCGTCTCTGTTATATCGGCAGGCTGGGACCCGGGAAGCGACTCAATTGTCCGTACACTCATGCAGAGCCTTGCGCCTAAAGGCATCAGCTACACCAATTTCGGTCCGGGACGCTCAATGGGACATTCTGTAGCTGTTCGTGCGATAGAAGGTGTAAAAGACGCTTTGAGCATGACAATTCCTGTAGGTACAGGCATTCACCGCCGTATGGTATATGTGGAGCTTGAAGAAGGGTATGATTTCAATACCGTAGCAGCGGCAATTAAGGCAGACCCTTACTTTGTGAATGACGAGACTCATGTTCAGCAGGTAGCTTCTGTTGATGAACTCAATGATGTGGGACATGGAGTGAACCTTGTACGCAAGGGTGTTTCCGGAAAGACACATAACCAGCTGTTCGAGTTCAATATGAAGATTAACAATCCGGCTCTTACAGCACAGGTACTTGTGAATGTCGCTCGTGCCTCTATGCGTCAGCAGCCGGGAGCCTACACCATGATTGAGATTCCGGTCATAGACATGCTTCCGGGCGACCGTGAGGAGCTTATCAGACATCTGGTATAATACATCTGGTATAATAACATCAGGTATAGTACTCTGGCATAGTATTTGGTTCCCTATATATAGGAAGTGGATGTGTAAAGGATGAGCAATGACAACCAATCCTGATAAAGATTTCTCCTATATATAAGAAGTATATATAAAGAACAGGCTCTGTGAGATTCCAGTACGGCAATCTTGCAGAGCCTGTTCTTTTGGGTCACTACCGTCTGCGGCAGAAGTTGCCACAGCAATGGTGCTCTTTTTTATCTGTCGCTCTCCTTTTTGTCAAAGAAGACATCGGAGAAGGCTTATTTATTCATCGTTGTCACGGCGGAAAGGACGTCCCTCGCTGTCGAATCCCCATTTGTTTCTGCGCTCATCGTGCCCCTTACCATCCCGTCTGTCGCGGTCGTTTCTGCGGTTGCGGTCATCATACTTCTTGTCGCCGTACTTTCTGTCTCGGCTGTATGCACCGCCCTCTTTGTCGTAAGGTCTTCTTTCGCCGTCATACGGCTTACGGTTGCGCTCAAACGGTTTTCTGTCCCTGTCCGATGACCTCCTGTCTCTGTCAGAAGATTTGCGGTCTTTGCTGAAAGGCTTGCGGTCCTCCTCGAATGATTTTGAAGAACTTTTGCGCTCATCCCAAGAACCCGACTTGCGGTCTCCCCATTTGAAGGCACGTCGGTCAAGCTCCGTGTTCTCATTGTCCTTGTAGAAGTCGAAAGCACCTTTCTTCGTGCGGTCAAAACTCTTCTTGTCTTTCTCGAAAGGCTTGCGGGAATTGTAAGGGCGGCTCTTGAAGTAATGGTCGTCGTCATTGGAATTGCGTTTGCCCTCATACTCCTCGTCTTCATCATCCTCGTGGCGGCGATGAGGTTTGAACTTCATGTTGTGCATACGCTCATCCTCGCTCTTGATGTCAAGCCCTTCCTCACGTCTCTCACTGAGTTTGCCGTCGAATATCTGGTATTTACGGAACTCGCATTCCAGCGCACCGTTAAACAGTGCATAGCGTGTAGATGGGCGCATACCGATTTTGGCAAAACATTCGTCGCGATAGCTGAGCACCCATGCGTCGTTTCCTACGAATGCGTGTTTCAGACGCTCACCGATGGTCTCATAAAGCCCGAGAAGGTCGTCCGTGGTTATACGCTCACCGTATGGCGGATTCGTAATCATCACAGCCTTTTCCAGCGGTTGCTCAAACTCGTAGAAGTCGCGCTGCGTAATATCCACAACCTTGTTCACACCGGCGGAGCGGGCATTGTCCATCGCTATGGCTACAGCCTGACGATTGATGTCGTAGCCGTAAATCTTATGGTCGAAATCGCGCTCCTGCGAGTCATCATTATATATCTTGTCGAACAAATCTTCATCGAAGTCCTTCCATTTCTCGAATGCGAACTCTTTGCGGAACACACCGGGATAGATGTTCATCGCGATGAGTGCAGCCTCTATCAGGATGGTTCCCGAACCGCACATCGGGTCGATAAGGTCGCATTCTCCGTTCCATCCGGAGAGCATAATCATTCCCGCTGCAAGCACCTCGTTGAGAGGGGCAGGCACGGTTCCTGTGCGATAGCCGCGCTGATGCAGGCTTTCTCCCGAGCTGTCGAGAGATATGGTCACATCGTTGTCTGCTATATGGATGTTTATTCTGATGTCCGGATTAGTTATGCTTACATTAGGACGCTCACCCGTCTTTTCGCGGAAATAGTCGGCGATGCCGTCCTCCACTCTGTATGCCGCAAACTTCGAATGGCGGAACTTCTCGGAAAATACAACTGCGTCAACAAGGAAAGTGTTGCTGCAATCCATATACTGCTCCCAATTCATCTTCTTCACCACATCATAAACCTCGTCCGCATCCTCCGCTGTGAAGTGTCGTATGGGTTTCAGCACCTTGACCGCTGTACGAAGGCAGAAGTTTGCCCTGTATAACATTTCCTTGTCGCCGGTGAATGAAACCATCCGCCTTCCTATCTCGATATTGTTGGCGCCAAGTTCTGTTATTTCCTTTGCAAGCACTTCCTCCAATCCCTGAAATGTCTTTGCAATAATCTTAAATTCTTGTGTTTCCACTTCGTTTTAATATTTTTGTTTTTGTAGTTGACAAATAAATCGGCAGACGAAGAGCCGGTGAACCCTCGTTCCGTATGGCTCGTTCCGTTCAGCCTTCTTCTGTTTTCAGTTCTTTCGCTTCGGGGTGGAACCGACGGGGCTGTTTTTCATCTTCTCTGCACCACCTTGCCGTTAGCCGGCACATCCTCTGTCACCCAGATGTTTCCGCCGATTGTCGCTCCCCTTCCTATCGTTATGCGCCCGAGAATGGTCGCGTTGGAATAGACAATCACATTGTCCTCCAGTATAGGGTGGCGCGCAATGCCTTTAATCGGATTCCCTTCTTCGTCGAGAGGAAAACTTTTCGCCCCCAATGTCACTCCCTGATATAATTTTACATTGTTGCCGATGACGCATGTCTCGCCGATAACCACACCTGTACCGTGGTCAATGGTGAAGTATTCGCCGATTGTCGCCCCCGGATGGATGTCGATACCCGTTTCCGAGTGCGCCATTTCCGTGAGTATTCGCGGAATGAGCGGTATGCCAAGCATGAGAAGCTCGTGAGCGATGCGGTAGTTCGTCAATGCCTTTATCACCGGATAGCAACTGATAATCTCTCCATGGCTTTTTGCCGCCGGGTCGCCATTGTACGCGGCGACTACATCCGTTGCCAGCATTCTGCGTATCTCCGGCAGCCGGCTGATGAACTCCGTAGCCAGTTGGTCGCTTTTTGTGTCGGCAGAGTCAGCCTTACCACAGCCGGACATGTCATGACGCTCGAAAGCAAGCCCTGCACGAATCTGCTCGGAAAGCAAATCATGCAACCGCTCTACGTTCACACCCAGATGATATTTAAGGGTGTGAGCATTGACGCAGGAATTACCATAATAGCCGGGAAATATGACGGAGCGGGCAATGTTGACAATCTCGCATAGAACCTTGCCCGATGGCAGAGAAATGCCTTCGCGATGCTGATGAAACAAGTCTTTGTATGAGTCCGGTTCCGAAAGCCGGTCAACTGTTTCTGTCAGTATATCGTTAAAGTGCTGTGAACTCATAATTTTGTGTCAGTAAATGCAAAACCACCAATCCTGCCTTGTCCATATTCGGATGGTGCAGAATCTGCTGCAAAAATAGTCAAAAAAGATACACCTGAAAAATAATCTGCCGTTTTATCTGCTGTTTGGGAGTAAATAATTCGGCTTTCCTTGCTTCGGAGTGGGAATATGGCAATAGTTTGTCCTCAAATGTGCATATACATTTCTATTCATTAGATTCTCAACCGTTTCTGCTTGCATTTGATTTCATTATTCCATCTGATTTTTGTGATGTTCCGGTCGATTTGCAATGCTCCATAAAAAAATTTTTGACATTGCTTTTTGAAGGTGTGCCCGATTTTGACAAAATGACAGCGTATTCGGTGCTTTTAATGTCTTAGTTGGTGCTTTTATGTCAAAATGCTTACTTTTTGATTTTGTCAAATGTTAAAATCCTAAGCCCTCTGGCACGCGTCAAAATGAAGCGCGCCGAACTTTTACCGGAAATCGGGCATTCTACG
>JAJPZU010000132.1 GCA_021204165.1 Prevotellaceae bacterium | reverse complement strand
ACACCCACGAAATATACACGAATACAACCACTAACCACACACGGAGGAGGCTGCCGAAAACAACCCACGAAATACACATGATGAATCTGTGAATATCCTCACTTAAAAATCGGTGAAATAAACTCCAAGAATCATGTACTTCTGAACTCCAACGGCCCTGTTCCGGAATGATTCTTGAACCATTTTCCGAAATAAGATTGCGTGGGAAAATGTAAATACTCCGATATTTCCTTCACAGACATATTGGTGTCACGCAACAGACGTTTTGCTTCCGTAAGCAAAGCATTGGCAATCCACCAGCTCGGTGTCTTTCCTGAACGACTTTTTATGATTGAAGAAAAATAGCGGGTGGTGACAAACTGCTTCTCTGCATAGAACGACACTTCATGTTCTTCCTTGTAATATTTATAGAGCATAGATATGAATTTCTGCACCACCTCATCATTCCTGCTGATATGCACCTTTTCATCGCCTATTCTGATATAGAATGAAACTATTTCCAAAAGAAGACAATTTCTCAAGAGTTCGGTCTGCAAATTACTGATTTGTGCCGCATGTATTTCTTCTGAAAATTCCAAAAATCTCTTGTGCCGTTCTATATGTTCAAAATAGAGCTTGATATACATCTCCAGAGAGGTCTTCTGACATTCCGTCAAAGCTGCCACCGGGTTTCGCTTGATGAGCAACAGACGGTTGATGTCGGACACTTTGTACAGCAAAGGCTGCACTATTTCAAAATCGGCATCGAGCATAAATCCTGAGAAATCGGAAGTCTTGTGCTCTATATGAATCAGTGAATACGGGAAATGAACTATCATCATATTGGGACCGAGACGATAGTCGATGCCGTCGATATTAAGTTCCATATATCCGGAGGAACAAAAAATGAATCCTGAAAATTCTACCCGGACCGGACACTCCTCCGCACCGAGAATATTCTCATCCGCATTTCCCAAGATTCCATATACAACGTTACTTGCCATATCTTCATTCATTTATCAAAAGAGAAAAACAGGGTAGAAATTGTTCTTTCATAACCCCACGACGTACAAAATAACCAAAAAGCGATGTCTTTCACAACAAAAGAAACGGATATTTGTTATATTAGAGTACATTCTGACCAATGAATAGTATATAAAAACCTTTATACAAAGGCAAAAGTGATATAATTTTGCAGCAAGATAAATAAAGCAAGACATAAAATATGAAAAAGAACTTTCTGGGATTGATTGCCGCAGCCACAATATGTACGTTGTTCGGCTGTGGAGAGAAAAAAGAGAAAACGGCAGACGCGGTATTTGTCAATACGGCCGACGTGGTAAGTGCGGACAAAGCCGGAGAAATATCTTGGCCCGGACGCACCAAATCGTCCGAGGATGTCAATGTGGCTTTCAGGGTCAGCGGTCCGATAAAAGCGGTGTATGTAAACGAGGGAGACCACGTGAGAAAAGGACAGATAATTGCAGAACTGGACGACCGGGATTACCAAGTGCAGCTCGGGGCGACACAGGCCGAATATGAGCATGTCAAAGCCGATGCCGAAAGAATCATTGCGATGTACAAGGAAGGGAACACTACGGCAAGCAATTATGACAAAGCCCGCTACGGATTGAAACAGATTACGGAAAAGCTGAACAATCATCACAATCAGCTTGCCGACACCAAGCTGAAGTCGCCTATCGACGGATATATACAGACAAAGATTCATCAAGCAGGGGAAACCGTAGGGGCAGGTATGCCGATTGTGTCGATGTTTGCAGACGGCAACACAGAAGTGGAGATTTTCATCCCTTCGTCCGATTTCTCCAGAATGGAGGAACTTCACGGATTCAAGTGTTCATTCGACATATTGCCGGAAGCGACATTCCCTCTCGACATTGTGCGTACAAGTAAGGAAGCCAATGCAAGCCAGCTTTACACTGTGCGTCTTCGCATAAAGGGTGACTACGACATGAAAAAAATCACCCCGGGAATGACTACGATGGTTTATGCTTCGGTCTCAGAAAACGGGAACGAGAATGTATGTGTGCCTTCGACAGCCGTATTCAACAAGAACAACAAAACGGAAGTATTTGTGTTTGACCAGAAGTCCGGAACCGTGAAAGAAAGGGAAGTTGTTGTCGGCGCACTGAAGACCAACGGAACAACTATCATCACTTCGGGACTGAAAGCCGGCGAAACCGTTGTTGCGACAGGCACACGTCATCTTACCGAGGGACAAAAGGTGAAACCGATTCCGGCTGCGACAGAAAGCAATGTGGGAGGAATGAAATGAATTTCGTGAAACAACAGGACTATCAGAGCATGAGAAGTAAGTGTGGAACAAATTTAAAATCTTCTCGCTCCGGCAGCTCCATTATCCATCTATTATAAACAGACAAATTATGGCAGACTACAGCAAATGGGCATTGAACAACAGAAAGCTCATCAACTTCTTTATAATATGTCTTGTCGTCGGGGGCATACTCTCGTATAATGCGATGAGCAAACTTGAAGACCCGGCAATCAAAGTGAAACAAGCCATGATTGTAACCACATATCCCGGTGTATCAGCCCATCAAGTAGAGTTGGAAGTCACCGACATGCTGGAAAAATCCATCAGGGAAATGTCGGGGGTAGATAACGTACAGAGCCAATCCTATCCGGACTTGAGCATCATCACTGTGGAACTGGAAACCACTGTGCCAGACGACAAAGTGGAACAGCAATGGGACATGCTGAGAAGGAAAGTGAGCAATGTCCGCCCCAACCTTCCCTCCGGGGCAAGTTTCCCAATGGTCAAGGACGATTTCGGGGATGTGTATGGCATGTTCTATGCCATGACCGGTGACGGACTGGAAGACAGAGAACTGGCAGACTATGCAGAACTGGTGAAGCGGGAAGTGTGCAACATCGACGGAGTGACACGAGTGGATATTTACGGAAAGCGTTCAGACTGTATCAACATAGAGCTGAAAGAGGACAGAATGTCCAGCCTCGGAGTGATGCCGACGGAAGTCATACAAACACTCAACAACCAGAACAAGACGACCTATTCGGGATATTACAACAACGGCACCAACCGCATACGGGTTACAGTGAACGACAAGTTCAAGACTGTAGATGACATTGCTGACATGCTCATACAAGGGCACGATGAGGATCAGCTTCGCATACGCGACATTGCCAATGTGTACGAGTCGTATGAATCTCCTACACGCAATGAGTTCAAGAGAGACGGAGAACGTGCACTCGGACTGTCCGTAGCGTGCTCGGCAGACCATGACATAATAAAAGTAGGCAAGAAAGTAGAAGACAAAATCAGTGAACTGACAACCTCCATGCCTGCCGGAGTGGAGTTTCACAAAGTGTTCTTCCAGCCGGAACGTGTGTCCGACGCGCTCAATACATTCCTTGTCAATTTGCTCGAATCAGTCCTGATAGTCGTTGTCGTACTCATATTTACCATGGGATTCAAGAGCGGCATGATTATAGGCGCAAGCCTTGTCGTCATCGTGTTCGGTTCGTTTCTCGTTTTGGGCGGATTTGACGGAACGCTTCAACGCGTATCACTCGCCGCATTCATTCTTGCAATGGGTATGCTGGTGGACAATGCCATTGTGATTGTCGATGGAATACTTGTAGATTTGAAAGCAGGCAAACCGCGCATGGAAGCCCTGACAAGTATCGGACGCAAAACAGCCATGCCATTGCTCGGAGCCACTCTCATAGCCATACTGGCATTTCTGCCTATATTCCTCAGTCCGAACACAGCCGGAGTCTATGTGCGCGACCTTTTCATTGTCATGGCAGTTTCGCTCTTGCTGAGCTGGTTGCTTGCCCTGCTGCATGTTCCAATCATGGCAGACAAACTATTGAAAGCGGAGAAAAAAGGTGACAATCAGGAAATGTACTCTGGAAAAGCATACAGTGTATTGACCAAGATTCTTAACTTCGGACTCAGCCACCGACTGCTGATTGTCGTCGCTGCCGTCATTCTGCTGGCAGGAAGTGCCGTAAGCTACAGATTCCTCAATCAGGCATTCTTCCCGGATATGGAATATGACCAGCTTTACATGGAATATAAACTGCCGGAAGGCACCAACTCCACACAAGTGGAGAAGGATTTGGGCGAAATAGAGCAATATCTGAAGAAGCGCAAGGAGGTGAAGCATGTGACAAGTTCTGTGGGAGGCACTCCAAGCCGCTACAATCTTGTACGCAGCATTGCCACACCGTCGTTGTCTTATGGAGAACTGATTATCGACTTTGAGTCTCCGGATGCCCTTGTTGACAATATCGCAGACATACAGAACGAACTTTCAAGACGTTATCCGGACGCATACATCAAGCTGAAACGCTATAATCTGATGTTCAAGAAGTATCCGATAGAAGCCTGCTTCCACGGTCCCGACCCTGCCGTGCTGCACGCGTTGTGCGACAGTGCGATGCAGATTGTGCGCCACAGCGACATGGTATATCTGCCTACCACGGACTGGGAACCAAAGGTGCCTGTTCTCACGATAAACTATGATCAGCCTTCGGCAAGAATAAGCGGACTCAGCCGCAGCGATGTCAGCATGTCCATACTTGCCTACACGGGCGGCATACCTATCGGAGCTTTTTACGATGGCATACATCCGGAGAATATCTATATAAAATGTACGGACGATAACGGCAATGAAATCGAAAGGCTTGACAATGTGGCGGTATTCGGACTGCTCCCTAATATAAATAAGGTAATGAACCGTTCTACCATACAAAAGCTCATGGCGGGCAGCATGAAAAAGGAAGATGTCATAGAATCTCTCATCCAGACCACCCCGATGAGACAAGTGGCAAACGGGATAGACATCAAATGGGAAGAACCGGTGGTGATGCGTTATAACGGACAGCGCACACAGCGAGTACAATGCAGTCCTCGTCCGGGAACCGGCACGGAGGCTGCACGAAAGGCTATTGCGGAAAAAATAGAGAAAATCGAGCTTCCGGCAGGATACACTCTGTCGTGGGAAGGAGAAAAGAAAGCCAGCGATCAGTCCATGCGCTACCTGTTCAACAACTTCCCGATGTCGATTGTGATAATGATTATGATATTGATTATGCTTTTCAAAGATTACAAGAAGCCGGCAATCATCTTCTGCTGTATTCCGTTGATACTGGTCGGAGTAATACCTTCAGTGCTTCTGTCAGGAAAGTCCTTCGGATTCGTGGCTATAGTCGGAGTTCTCGGGCTGATAGGCATGATGATAAAGAACGGTATTGTGCTTATGGATGAAATCACACTGGAAATAAACAGCGGCATTGCTCCGAGAGAAGCTCTGATAAACAGTTCCAAGAGCCGCCTCCGCCCTGTGATGATGGCTTCACTGACCACCATCCTTGGCATGATACCGCTTGTGCCCGATGCCATGTTCGGTTCGCTCGCCGTCACCATCATGGGAGGATTGTTTGTCGGAACTCTCATCACACTCATATTCATACCCGTATTGTACTCATTGTTCTTCAAAATAAAATAACACCGTCATGAAAAGATACATATTATTTGCCGTTCTAATCGGCTTAAACTACAGCCTTCACGCACAGACCCGACTGTCATTGAAGGAATGCAGAAACAAGGCCGCGGAAAACAACAAAGAGCTTAGAGCATCTCACATCAAGCTGGAACAGACAGGATATGATGTCAAAGCATATAAAGCCAACTTCTTCCCGAAGATCAGCTTGATTGCGACAGATTTATACAGTTTCGGGAAAGGTGATCTTACCATATCAGGAGGGCATCTGCCCATCTACACGCTTGATGCAGCCTCCGGCAATTATCTGCCGGCAGTACGCCCGGACGAGAACGGACAATATACGCTACTCCAGTATGCGGATTTCCCGGACCAGAAATTAGAATACAAAATAAAGAATGTATTCGTCGGAGGCATCATGTTCGAGGAACCGATATACATGGGAGGCAAAATAACAGCGGCATACAACATGGCAAAAATCGGCAAGCAAACGGCTTCACAGAATATACGGCTTTCCCAAAGCGAAGTTATCATGAAGACAGACGAGGCCTACGCATTGGCCGTCAGGGCAAAAGAGCTCGGAAAAGTGGCAAGGAGCTATAAGCAGACACTCGACGAACTATTGAAGAATGTGGAAAGCGCAGTGCGGCACGGCATGAAAACAAGGAACGACATGATGAAAGTGCAGGTAAAAATCAATGAAGCGGAACTCAACATCCAGAAAGCGGATAATGCCTACCGGTTGGCCTGCATGAACCTATGTCATGTGATAGGACTGCCACTCACAAGTCACATAGAAGTGGATGAAAATGAATTTTCTGCATATAATGCCAACGAACACATCAATGTAGTAGAAGACATCAGTGCCCGCCCCGAAGTGGCGATACTTGCCGACAAAGTGGAACTGGCACGTCAGAAAGTCAAGCTTGTAAAGAGTGATTTTCTTCCCAACGTGGCACTCGCAGGAGGATACACCTACAACAACGGTATAGAACTTGCAGGAAAGAAATTGCTTGACAGCGGCACCGCTTCATTCATGCTGAGTGTAAAAATTCCTATCTTCAACTTCGGGGAGGGTTCCAACAAGATACGTTCAGCCAAAGCACAACAGAGAATCACCGCACTGGAACAGGATAATGCCAACGAACAGATGACACTCGAACTGACACAGTGTATCAACAATATCACCGAAGCGGCCACAGAATTACAGCTCACCCACAAATCATTGGAACAGGCAACGGAAAACATGAAGATGTCGAAACAGCAATATGAAGTGGGATTTGAACCACTGGCAGACTATCTCGAGGCGCAATCGCTTTGGCAACAAGCCTTTGCCAATGAAATCGAAGCGCGCTGTCAGTTATTCCTTTCTCACACGAAATATCTGAAAGCAAGCGGACAGCTTCAGGCTGAAGCTGAAAACTGACAAAGACAACAGAATACATGAAGCCGGGAAAGTGGAGACAAGCTCCAACTTTCCCGGCTTTATATATCCGATTATTTATCCGATTATTTCTTAAAAGAAATTATGTCCAGTCATTTCTAAAAGAGAAATTACATCTATTATCTTTTCAGAAAAATTGTCCATTTACTTTTTTACGATAAACTTCAAAGTCTGCTCATTACCGAACTCATCTCTCACATAAGCCACATAGACTCCAACAGGAAGATGTCCGACATAGACAGAAGATTTGCCGTCAGAAGAAACCATACGGTTCGTCAGACAAGTCTGTCCGGTCATAGTGTATATGTCCAGTGAAATGGTGTATGCACGAGCACTGTTCACCACAATTGTTCCGTTATAGTAAGCAATGTCATACAGGTCTTCGTCACCTTCATAGAGCTTATCTATTGCATCAGGTATCACAGGCTCATCATACTTTTCCGCATAGCTTGTCATAATGTTCGTGGCACCAATCGTCGGTTTTGACATCACATACACATCTTTTCCACCGTCAGGATATAAGCCGACAGACATATCTCCGTTGTGAAGCGGATAAAAGAGAGTGTCGCGCCAAGCCTCATCCGGAGCAGACAAGACCACACATCCTCCATCTTTGTCAAGTTTGAAAGAAGCATGAAGCTGATTTATCGGCACAAGTTTGTCACACCATATCACAAGATACCCGTGAGGAGGAATGACAGTATTTATCTCCGCACCTTCAGCAGAAATTCTATACTTCGTCAGTTTTGAAACATTGTCGCTGATATACATTCCTTCCACATCTACCGGCTTGTCAGTAGTGTTATACAACTCTATCCAGTCATTCTTCTTATAATAGTCGTTTATATATATACTGTTGTCGCCGCTTATCTCGTTCACCTTCACCGGCACACCTCCGTTTTCAGCCAACTCCTCGTCAGACAAACGTTCATAACATGCCACCAGATTAAGTTCTCCGTTTGAAGGCATATCAAACACCTCTTCCTCACTCACTACATTACCGTTACCGGAAGAAAGCATTGTCGTAGAAAGACAAGCATCCCAGTATATATCAGTTGAGCTTCCGCTATTGTTATGCACCTCTACGGCGATTACATTTTCTCCTTCAACAAACAGTTCGGAAGGCAACACGACAGAGCCTCTGTCCGGATTTCCTGCTGCGTATGTAGTTGAATAAGTATTGAAACCGACATTTCCGGAAGGCATATTATATCGTACCGCCTCTGTCCCGTTCACATAGACAATGAAACCATCGTCAACCACATATCCAAGTCTGAACACATCGCCGGCAGAAGGTGCGCTGTCCAAAGTTACGGTTTTCGTGAAATAATAAGTAGGGCGTTTGCTGTTCGCATTAGTTCCATAGTCAAGGAATGTGGCATATCCACGCTCATTATTCCGGTCGGAAGTGAAGAATCCAAGCGGTGCGTCTCCCCTGCTCCATGCGTCAGCATACGAAGCAGACTGCCAATCCTGACCATCAAGCGAACCTTTGTCATAATATTTCCAATCTGAACCGTATGAGAAAATATCTTCCATATCTCCATTCAGATTCTTCCAGCCTACAAATCTGTAACCCGCAGGTGCTTCCGATGCCAGCTGTACAGGAGGGAACAGAGTGCCATTGAACTTTCCTGTCGGTACCGGCAGACCGTTCACGGAAAGACGCGCCTCAGCAATGTTTGTAGAAAGTCGCACGGAAACTCCATTCGTTGAAGAGAGCATGAAAGACGAGTAGCGTTTCAAAGTGTCTATCATTGTCCCATTCCTATTCGACAACCTGTTTTTCAAGTCGTTGGCAGTATCATAAGGAGAAGCTCCTTCGTATGCCATCATGGCTGCCACATTGTTCGCAAGGCTATCTATAATCTCCCCACAACGCGAAGGCTCAAACACACTTCCTCCCACAAGGCAGTATGTATCGACAAACTGCTTGCGGAAACTATCATTCTTCAACATGTTGAGGAAGATAGTCACCAGCTTTATCTCAGCTGTAATACGAGAATTTGTATCATAAATATAGTCAAAAGTATAAGTCTGCTTCCAAGCAAAGGTATTGAACGGATCTGTGGTGGCGAATGTACCGTCAAGGTCAAACAGAACAAACCTGAACTTGCCTCCATCTGCCTTAGGCTTGAATCCCTTCACATTGTTCTGAGGCCAGTCTGTGGCTCCAAGCCAAAATTCTGTCGCCATATAACTAATAAACTCGTCAATATCCACCATCTGCCTTATTTCCTCATACACACCATCATCAGCCGCATTTGCAGAAAGGTCATACCAGTGCAAAAAGCTGTCCTCCGTACCGCACATCTGGCAATAGCCTGAGTCCGGACCCATCTCGAACTGGTCAATATCTTCAGTGTCAAGTCCGTAGTTGGCATACGCAAAATGCTTGTTATTCGGTTCGCGCATGTTTATCACACCTATGTACTGTCCGTTGATAAAGTGCATGGTCGGCTGATAAGCCTGACCGTCTATATCTATGCCGGAAGTAGCCACAATGGTCTGAAGAGCCGCATCCTTTATTCTGCAATAAGTGTCATTACCTCCGTTACGTATCTGCAACGTTTTATGTTTCAGATACGGCTTATCCGCAAAGAAAGGATATTCATAGAAATTACGTCCTTCATACACCTTGCTGGCTTTGAGCTTGAATGAATGAGGAGTCCATGCACGGCTCCATCTGCCACACATGGCAAAATCCACTTCCTGATTGACAGCCATCTTACCGTCCGTCGTGATGTATTCAAAGTTGACCGGTCTGTCCCAGTCCATATTCCAGTTGCAAGGTGTTGACTGTCCGTTACCGGTACGTCCGTTGACACCTCTCACATACACTCCCAGACTGTCATCATAAAGATTAACCGGGTCTGTCACCACAGAAATCACAGGCAGGTTATATTCCTTGTCTTCATAAAGGAAAGAACGTGTCACCACCTCACTCGGCAGCATACCGTCCTTGAAGAAGCGGAAACGATAGATGGATGTTTCCCGCACATCAAACAGTCCGGTAGCACTCGTCATACCATTTTCAAGAGTCGGAGTAGTTCCGTCCATAGTATATCTGAGCACCACACCCTCCGGAATGTCCACATACACGGACAAAGCTCCGGTAAAGAAACGAGAATCATGATTCACTACAGGAGCAGCCAGTCTCTCTGTCGCAAATGCGACTCCAGCATTGCTGCCCTGCGGAGTCGGTTCTGCCGTCATCCCCCACTCTTGCGCCCCGTCGGCCACACGTGCATAGGAAGTTCTCGAAACAGCAGCCGGATAGCTCTGCTGCGCCACCAGATTTCCGTCTTCATCCGATATGTAAATCGTACCGCCGTCACAGTCAAGTTTGAAGTTCACCTGAGAGTTCTTCACCTCATTGTGGTCAAACCAAATGTTCTTGAAACCTCCGGCAGGTATGACACCGGCATTAAACGGAAGCCTGAACTTTTTCAAATTGTTAATGTCGTCACTCACATAAAAACGGTTGATGCTGGCAGACTTGTCTGTCGGATTGTAAAGTTCCACCCATCCGCCGTAATTGAACGAAGGATCCACAAACATATCTACATTTGCCGACTGAATTTCATTGATGACAAGAGAGGAAGCATCAGCCGAGTTCTTTGACACTCTGACAGTCAGAGATTTCTTGACACCGCTTCCGTCCTTCGCCTCAATCGTGACCACAGCAGTGCCGACGGAAAGAGCCGTCACTGTTCCGTCGTTAGACACAGTTGCCACATCGGTTTTGTTGCTACTCCACGACAAGGTCTTGAAAGTGGCATTCAGAGGAGCCACTTCAGCCTTTATTTTAATGGTCTCTCCTTCGACAAGAGAGCAAACACTTGGAGTAACCTCGATTTCTGAAACAAGAACAAGTTCCCCATAATATTCCAGACGGAAGTTATCAAACATACACCAGTTGTTTGACACCCATTCCTCATTCACCAGTCCGAAACACAACATTCCGTCAGTAACGTCCGTTTCCACACTGTTCTCATACATTCCGTTTCCAAAACAATAGGCACCGCTCGACATACCATTCGGAAAATAAGATTGCGAACCCCAACCGGGACTCCAACAGTTATTATATATGTTCTCCGACAGAGACTCCGAATAGACATTGGCAATCTCTTTCTTGTCTGAATTGGCATACAGATACCCGGTCACATTATCCGAACCCGAAGTGTAGCGGTTATACGCATCCCAATTATCTCCCGTGCGGAAATACGATTGCACAGACACCCTATATTTTCCGGAAGGCACGGAAACAGTCTGCCAAATATCAAAAGTTCCGTTCCAGAACTCCATCGCCTCATAGTTCACATTCTGACCCCACGCATCACTGGTAAATGTCCATCCGGCATTTGAATTATTGTCAAAACCGGCATTCTTGACATACTCGGATGTCACATCAATCCACCCCTTCGTCTGTCCCATCATCACAGACGGCATGGCGAATAATGTACACATCATCAGACTTAAATTCTTTTTATTCATAGCCACATATTAAAGTATTTATATTTTTTCAATTCAAAATTCTCCTCGCGCCCACATATCTCTTTATGTAATATGCTACATGAGAAAAATCATCAACCACAATGCCGCGGCTTGGAGAAGCATGTATGAACTTGAATGTCTTGGCTTCCTTATCCACACTCACCACCATTCCCACATGCCCAATCGTGCGCGAAGAGGCAGAGCCTTTGAAAAAGACAAGGTCGCCGGGCAACAGATTGTCTTTGCTCACAGCCTCTCCCTCCGTATATTGGTCTCGGGAAGACCGCTTCAGCTTGATGCCCAACTGCGAATATACATAACTTGTAAAGCCGGAACAATCGAACACCATCGGTCCCATAGCACCTCCACGATACCGCTTGCCCTTATGTTTATTTGCCTCGTCTATAAGTTTAAGTGCCAAAACTCTTGCACTCTGAGACCTCGACCGTATATTTCCCTCATCGGATATAGTCAGTTCAGAATTTGGGAACTCATGCTCCGTCAGCATCTTCATGCGCTTCACCGCCTCTTTTCCCGCGTCAAGAACAAGACGCGGAAGCTGTTCGGAACGGCGGTACGAGTGAATAAAGCCATCCTTGAAAGTTTCGTCATCAAAGACAGACACCTCCACAACAGGAGCGCATTTCAATTCTCCGCTGGCGGAGAGTACGTATGGCGCACAAAAAAGCCCCATTCCATAGATGATAAGCCTGTCCTTGTACAAATCCACAGGATGTATTTTTCCATCTCCGTTGCCATACACTATGTCAGCACCCGCATCCACACAGAAATGTGCAAAAGTCTCCGCATCGGAAATATACGGATTATTTACATGTCCACGTCCGTCAATAGATTTAAGATGAAAGCTCTGAGGTCTGAAACTGAATGCCACAACTACAATATCGCATTCTTTGTCAAGCACGCTCAACACACGTCGTATATCAACCGTGTCTCTCATATCCGGCGCATGGACTGATGTTCCAAAAGCCGCAAAACCATACTTCAATCCGCCACGTTCAAACACATCATATTCATGAAGCGACTTTATTCCCGCAAATTTAATACCGCTGTCACGCATGGCATTGGTAGTCGAAGTAAGCCCTTCAATACCAAAATCCGCCACATGCCTGTCAACGAGGCTCATCCCCGTGAATCCGGCACGCGACAGACACCGGGCATACCGCTCCGGCATACGCATCAAACGCTCCATACCGTTCATGTTGCTCTTGTTAGGAGTACCGTCCACATCCATCAGCACTGTACCTAAAGTGGCGAATGTGACCGATGCAGACGCAAATATTTCTTTTGCAAAATCATATTGCCTGTCATATTCAATATCCTTTGGTGTTTTTCGCTGATAATTAGTACCAAAATTAAGTTCTCCGGTAAAAACGATCTTAGACACCTGCTGAGCCAAAACACGACAGTAAGAAAACATTGCCAGTATGATGATTATTATATATCGAATCATTATTTTCTTATCCCAATCTGACTGATTTGCAAATATAATCATTTTACTCCAATAACCACTCATGACTCATTTATAATTAAACTGTTTAAACTTACTTTATGCAAGAAGCTGTCTTTTTTTATTTCATGGGTGTTTTTGACAGACTCCTCGTGTGTGATTGGTGGTTGTATTCGACAGACTTCGCATGTGTACCCATACCCATTTATAAAACCTTTCATTCTCTTGGGTTGTTTCCGACAAACTCCTCATGTATAACTTGTCTATATTAGCAGATGTTTCCGACAGACTCCTCCGTCGCTACCGCGCCACCTCCCCTAACTTAGGGGAG
>JAJPZU010000234.1 GCA_021204165.1 Prevotellaceae bacterium | reverse complement strand
AATCCCCGATTTCCGATAAAAGTTCAGTGCGCTTCATTTTGACGCGTGCCAGAGGTCTTAGGATTTTAACATTTGACAAAATCAAAAAGACGGCACAAGTGCATAAAACAAGCGAAAGTGAAATCAAAACGACCTAATTACCTGTCATTTTGTCAAAATCGAACATGCCTCAAAAAAACGATGTCAAAAATTTTTTTATGGAGCCGGATATTGGACTTTTTTTGATTGCTTTTCTGCTGTTCCGGCAAGTTGTACGACTTTCTAAAAACTTCTAAACATTTTGTGCGGACGAACAAAAAGAGAACGCATTCTGGCTTGTCCGAATAGAAAAATGGAACAACTTCGGACTTTTTTTATACTTACTTTTCGTATATTTGGAAAAAAAGCTAAATTTGCACGTTAAATGCCTCAAACGTGCTGAAAAAGACTGACTTTTTGAAAAGCAAGAGTCTGTGACGTGCGTGTATCGGGCAGAATTGCAGGAAAGTAATAATAATAAAAAAATATCGAAAACAAAAAATGGCAAAGAAACAGAAAGAAGAGGCTATCGCATTTGACGAGCAGTTGAACAAGTCGGAGGCCTTTATCGAAAAGAATCTCAAAGTAATTATCATTGTTCTTGTGGCGGTAATTGTGGTGGTCAGCGGTGTGTTTATCTATAACAACCACATGGCGGATGTTGAACAGCAGGCTCAGAAAGCCATTGCCAAGAGCCAGACAGCATTTGCACAGTCGCAATACGATCAGGCACTTAACGGTGACGGCGCAAGCAGCAAGGGCTTCTTGAAGATTATCAGTGACTACAGCGGTACAAAAACAGCGAATTTGGCAAAGCTCTATGCAGCTCTTTGCTATGCAAACACAGAGAAATATGCGGAAGCAATCAAGATGTTCGAAGATTTTGACAGAAAGGGCGACCAGATGATTTCTCCGGCTTCTTTGGGTGCTTTGGGCAACTGCTACATCAAGAACGGTCAGAATGAGAAAGGTGCTGAAATGCTGGTGAAGGCAGCCAAGTCTGCGGACAACAACGCTCTCAGTCCGTTGTTCCTTCTTCAGGCAGGGGAAGTATATGAGTCTTTGAACAACAATGAAAAGGCTGTGGAGCTTTATAAGGAAATAAAGAGCAAGTATTTCCGCTCTCCTGTAAGTCTGAACATTGACAAATACATCGAAAGGGCTACAAAATAAAGCGTCTGCGGAATGGCAAGCAAATATCATAATCTTTCGGACTACGACATAGCTTCAGTACCGTCGGCCGAAGGCATGAAGTTCGGAATTGTGGTGAGCGAGTGGAACCACAATGTGACCGGTGCCCTGTTGGAAGGAGCGTGCAATACGCTCAGGACAAACGGTGTGGCAGACGAGAATATAAAGATTCTCACTGTGCCGGGAAGTTTTGAACTGGTGTATGGAGCATCTCAGATGGTAAAAGCCGGTGTGGATGCGGTGATTGCAATCGGATGTGTGGTTCGTGGAGATACCCCTCACTTTGATTATATCTGCGAAGGTACCACATACGGGCTTGCGCGTTTGAATGCCACTCAGGAAGTGCCGGTTATCTATGGGCTGATAACGACCAACGATATGCAACAGGCTCTTGACCGTTGTGGCGGAAAGATGGGTAACAAAGGTGATGAATGTGCAGTGACAGCAATCAAGATGGTTGATTATGCCAAGAAGGTGAAGCAACTTTGATTGTTTGACATATAGAACTAAGATGCAGGGATTTGGTTTCAATCTTTATAGAAACCAAGTCCCTGCATCTTTTTTTTATTACAGTTATAGCCTATATACCTCACTTTGAAAAGACTATGAAGCGGACGTATAGCACTGACAACCAATACGCTAACTCTTGTGGGTGTTCCCGACAGACTCCTCCGTCGCTACCGCGACACCTCCCCTAACTTAGGGGAGGAGCCTATATACCATAGCTTGAAAAGACTATGAAGCGGACACATAGCACTGACACCCAATACGGTAACTTGGCTCCTCCCCTAAGTTAGGAGAGGTGGCGCGGTAGCGACGGAGGAGTCTGTCGAAGACGTCTGCCGATATATAAGGTCACGCATGAGGAGTCTGTTGAGAACACACCCACTAAATATACATGAGGATTCTGTCGCCCCCTGCTAAATATATACGAGGAAATTGTTTTATTATCTACTTGAATCCAGCAATTGATAATCATTTTAAAACAGCTTCTAAGATATATCGTGTTTTTCCTTGAAGGAAAAAGTTGTTTCTTTATGCTGTCGGTGTAGAATGTCGCTGATTTTATATACCTTTGTAATCGATAAAACTTATTCAGGCAATTAAAAAGATTTATAAAATAGTCAGACGCACCTTTGGTACTGTATTGGTAGTTTATATAGGTGTGATAATATTGTTCAGCTTACCATTCATGCAGAGGCAGATGGCAAGCTGGACTGCGGGCATATTGTCGGAAGTGCTGCATACGAAAGTGAAAGTCGGTACTGTCAGTGTTGGCTTTGTGAACCGCTTGATTGTGGATGACGTATCGATTGAAGACCTGAAGGGCGAATCTCTTTTGAAGATAGCCCGTATGTCCGTTTCTGTCAATTTGCTTTCGCTTCTTCATGGCGACATAGATGTTCCGAGTGCACAGTTGTTCGGGTTGAATGTGAAGTTTTACAAGGACACTCCGGAGTCTGTACCTAATTATCAGTTTGTTCTTGACGCACTAAAATCGGACAAGAAAAGCAGTTCCGGACAGATGGGGCTGCGGGTTAATTCTTTTATTATGCGCCATGCGAATATTCGTTATGATATTCTTTCCGAGAAGAAAACTCCCGGCTTTTTCAACAAAAATCATATCAGTCTTCAGGGTGTCGGTATGACTGTGGTGCTGAAGGTTTTTACTGAAGATTCGCTGAATCTGGGAATCAAACGTCTCAGTGCAAGGGAGGCTTGTTCCGGAATGAAGCTTGAGAACTTTCAGATGAAACTGGAGGCAAACAGACATACCTGTGTCATACCTTTGTTTGAACTTTGTACCGAAAATTCTGTGGTCAAGCTGGATACGGTTTTTGTGGAATATGCTGATTATGATAAGAAAGGCACATACCGGTATAGAACATCTTTGCAGGATTCTTATATATGTTTGTCTGATTTTCGCGGACTTGTCCCTGTTCTCGGTAAGAGCGATGTGATAATGTTCTTAAACTCTGACATATCAGGCGGAACAAGCGGAGTGAAGATTGATAGTCTGCATGTTTTTACAGAGGATGAAGGTTTCTCTCTTGATGCGGACGCTGAAATGAAATTTGTTTCTGGCGGTGAAGACCGGATGAGTGCAAATATCAGGGAGCTGCGTGTTTCGGAAAGTAAGACCACTGATTTCTTGTTTTCTGCTTTAGAACAGGATAAGCTTGCTGATATGATGCACCGCTTGCAATATGTCGGTTTTAATGGCACGTTGTCAAAATGCGGAGAGGTGTTTGAAACAGACGGATGTTTGACTACCGGTGCCGGAAACTTGGATGTCAGTCTTGATTCTCGTTCAATGCGTGTGTTTGACGGACATGTAGAGACTGAACGAATGGACATGTCGCTCCTTACTGGTGACAAGAGTTGGGGGTTGGTTTCTTTTAATCTCAATGCTGATTGTGCTTTGGTGGAAAATTCCGTTCCCGAAGGCTCGTTGTATGGTTCTGTCACAGGGCTTGATTATTTGGGCTATCGCTATAAACATATTCTTTTTGATGCCAAATCGGAAAACAAGGTATTGGAAGGGCATGTTTCTGTGGATGATAAGAATCTTCGCTTGGTTTTCTCGGGAGAGTGTTCTTTGGATTCTTCTGACATAAAGTATAAGGCTTTGGCTTCGGTACGTGACTTCTCTCCGAATGCGTTGAATCTTACTGACGGGTTTGCCGGTGAAAACTTTGATTTTAATGTAGCTGTTGACCTTGGCGGCGAGAGTCTGGACTTTGCCACGGGAACTATACTTGTCGATTCTGTGGTGGCACGTTCTGCTGATGCGAACTATACGATGGACAAGTTGGAAATTTACGCTGAACCAACAGGTGATGGTGGAAGGCACATTGTGGTCAGTGGTGATGTGATGGAAGCGGACATTTATGGCAATGTGGCTTATTCGCAGATTCCGGCTCATTTCAAGAATCAGTTTTCTTCTTGTCTTCCGTTGCTTGTACATGGTGGAGGATGGGTGGATGCAGACCTTAGTTTTGACATACAGTTGTATGATTCGGAACTGTTGAGGCATGTGCTGAACATTGATTATGCACTTGGAAAGCCGGTGCATTTGTGGGGAGAGTCTGATTCGGAACAGTCAACGATGGACTTGGCACTTGATGCTCCGCGCTTTTCCTATAACGGTATGAGATATGATGATTTGCATTTGGTATGCAATAACACCAAGAAGAAGTCTGAAATGTCGCTTTCTGTGTTGAGAAGGAACTTGGATGAGGCGGTTAAGCTTGCTGTTGACGCAGATGCGGAAGATGATAAGCTCGCGACAAGAATCAAATGGAAGAACAGTGCCGCAAACTCAATCAGCGGTGAAATCTGTGCCATGACCACTTTTGAAGACAGTGTGGGGCGGCTGAATACCAATATCTATTTGCAACCGTCCGAATTGTTGATAAACGATACTGTATGGCATGTACATCCTGCACATATAGGACTATATAATAAGGAAATACACTGCAATAATGTGAAGGTGGAAAACAATACTCAATATATAAAGGTGAATGGAATTGTTTCCGAAAATGCTTCTGACTCTATAGTGGCGGATTTGAACGATTTGCGTCTTGAATACTTTCTTGATTTGATAAATTTCCACTCTGTCGAATTTAAGGGGAGAGCGTCGGGAAGAGCCATATTAAGCAACATATATGCCAAACCGGATGTGAAAGCTTTTCTGAGAGTGAATGATTTTCATTTGCAGGGAGGACGTTTGGGAACGGCTGACATCAGTGCCAATTGGGACGATGCGGTCAATGGTATATCTGTCAATGGACATATCACGGATTTGGACGGCAGCACGGGAGAGGATGTTCTGAGAGTGACAGATGTTCAGGGTTATGTATCTCCGGGAAACAATGACATCAATCTGCTTATCAATGTGAACAATACCAATGCAGGATTCCTTAACGGATTTCTTGGTGGGGTCTTTTCTGACATCAAGGGCAGTACCAACGGGTATCTGCGTGTGGTCGGACCGTTGAGTAATATTAATCTGGTGGGTGATATAGTGCCGGACATAAGTATGCGCTTGCGGGCAACAAATGTGGTGTATGGCATAAACGGGGATACCATCAGGCTGCGTCCGAACAAGTTCGTGTTCGATAATATAGGAATATATGATAAGAAGAAGAACCGTGGTGTCGTAAATGGAATCGTGGAACACGGCAATCTGAAGAACTTTTCTTATAAGTTCAATATCGGCATGGACAATATGATATGCTATGATGAACATGAGTTCAATTCTGATAAGTTCTATGCCACGGTTTATGCAAACGGAAATATGCAAATTAATGGTGCGGATGGTCATCCTCTTCATATCAATGCGAATATCACACCGGTTAAGGGAAGTGTTTTTGCATACGATGCCGCTACTCCGGATGTGGTTCTGAGCTCAAACTTTCTAGAGTTTAGAGATAGGAAAGATAAGGACTTGTTTGATGTCGGTCTGAAAGAAGAGACGGAGAAAGAGTTTGCTACCTTTGGAAGATATGGGGAAGATGTGGGTGCCGACAGTGAACTTGATTGGGATACGGTTCGCGTCAAGACTGTGGAAGATGCTAAAGATGATTATGAGTATGAAGGAGATATATTCATGGATTTGAGATTGTTGTTGACTCCCGATTGCGAAATAAAGCTGCGTATGGACAATACGGAAGACGGTTATATCACCACGTATGGAAATGCCAGTCTGCGTGCATCTTATCATAACAAAGGTGCTTTCCGGCTGTTTGGAAATTATAATATAACAAATGGACGTTACAGACTCTTTTTGCAGGAGCTTATATTCAGGGATCTTGCCATACAGAATGGCAGTGAAGTGAAGTTCAATGGTAATCCTTTTGATGCAAATCTTCACCTTATTTGTCATCACACCCTTAATTCGGTGCCGCTGAGCGACCTCACTGCTTCCACTGCATATATTCAGAACAATAAGGTCAAGGTGATATGTATTCTTGATATCACCGGGCAGCTTGGGAATATGAACTTTAAGTTTAATATAGATTTGCCCAATGTCAATGATGAAACCAAGCAGCTTGTCCATAGCATGATTAGTTCGGAGGAGGAAATGAATATGCAGATTATTTATCTGCTCGGAGTAGGACGGTTTTATACTAATGAGTTCGCACGTGCAAATGGTAGCGCAAACTCCTCACAAGCAATCAATTCTTTGATTTCTTCAACTCTCAGCGGGCAGATAAATCAGATGTTGTTCAGTATGATGGGAGAGAACCGTAAGTGGAATTTTGGTGCCGGATTCACGACTGGAGAGCGTGGATGGGAGGATATAGATGTGGAAGGAATGCTTTCAGGAAGTCTGCTTGACGACCGTTTGCTGATAAATGGAAACTTCGGTTATCGTGACAATGCGTTGACACAGACTTCAAACTTTGTCGGTGATTTTGATGTCAGATGGAGAATAACGGAAAAAGGAAATACTTATATCAAGGCATACAACCAGATGAATGACCGGTATTTTACTAAAGCGACATTGAATACTCAGGGAATCGGTATCAGTTACCAGAGGAGTTTTGAGTCGTGGCGCAATCTGATGAAATGGAAGAGGCGGAAGAAAATAGAATTGTTCGAGGAAAAAGGCGACTCTGTGAAGTGACGGATTTGTAGTTGTGACCGGAGATAAATCTGTTATAAGATAAGTGGTTGTCGTGTATATTTATTACTTTTGCATTTATATAAATATATAACTATGGACAAATAAGTAATAGTCAAACTATGAATGTAGAAGAATTTAGAGAATATTGTCTGTCTTTAAAAGGTGTGTACGAGAAAATGCCGTTTCCCAATATCCCTGATAAATATAGCCGTGATGTGCTTTGTTTTTATATTGGGAGTAAATGGTTTTGTTATGTGAATATTGAAGTTTTTGATCGCTGTTGTTTGAAAACAACACCGGAGACGGCTGAAGAATTGAGAGAAAGGTATGACGGGGTACGTCCGGCATGGCACATGAATAAGCGTATGTGGAACGATGTTTATTTTGACAGCGATGTTCCCGACGAACTAATTAAATCTCTTGTACAGCAATCTTATGATATTGTTTTCCGTTCTTTGCCTTTAAAAGAAAGGAAGAGCATACAGCTTTTGTAATCACATATTTGAAATATGATAGAAATAATGGAGTATTCCCAATCGGACACAGAGGAAATAATCGCTCTTGTCCTGCATTGTCAGAATGATGGTACACGCCCTTTTGTGAGTGTTGAAGACCAGCCCGACCTGCTCCGCATAAAAGAAGAATATATAGATGGTGGAGGCAATTTCTGGGTGGCAAAAGAAAATGGAAAAGTGGCGGGAACCATTGGCTTGATGAATAAAGGAAATGGTTTGTGCGTACTGAAAAAGTTCTTTGTATATGAGCCTTATAGAGGTATGCCTCATTATCTCGGGCAGAAGTTATATTCCGTCTTTTTAGAATTTGCAAAAAGCAAAGCTTTTTCAACCATCGTTCTTGATACACCGAAAAATACATCAAGAGCACATAAATTCTACGAGAAGTCGGGCTTTAGAAAAATAGAAAAACTTCCTGTCGAATATGATTATCCGTATGAAGATAGTGATTTTTTTTGTTTGAATTTGTTTTGAAGATTGTGAAACAATGCTGTTTTTATAAAAAACATTATATTTGCATTTGAAAAGAGTTATTTGATTGCATTGCAATGCAAACCGCTGAAATTCGCATGGTTGCCAAATGATTTGGCAACTTCTCAAATAATTCGATAAAAGTTATTCCTCAATAGGTTATGCCAAACCATTGAAAATCTAACATAATTATATATAAGGTATGAATTACGGGTTCGTAAAGGTGGCGGCAGCTATACCGAGTTTGAAAGTTGCAGATTGTGATTACAATGAGAAGCAGATTGAGAATCTGATAATACAAGCGGAAGGAAAGGGTGTTGAGATTATATGCTTTCCCGAATTGTGTATGACCGGATATACTTGTGGCGATCTGTTTGCTCAACAACTGCTTATCGACAATTGTGAGAATGCGCTTTTCAAATTGCTTGATTTTACTCGCTCTTTGAATATCATTTCTATTGTCGGTATGCCTGTACAGATGAATGCCACTCTTTTGAATGCGGCGGTGGTCATACAGGGCGGTAAGATACTGGGAATTGTACCGAAAACATTTCTTCCCAATTACAAGGAGTTTTATGAGAAACGATGGTTCGCTTCTTCACTTTGCCATGCAGACGCAACGACACATCTTTGCGCACAGACCGTTTCTGTGAGCCGCAATATCGTGTTCCATACACTGCAAATCTCTTTTGGTGTGGAGTTGTGTGAAGACCTTTGGGCACCGATACCTCCAAGTAGCGGATTGGCTTTGAAGGGAGCGGAGATAATCTTTAATCTTTCAGCCACAAATGAGGTGATAAGCAAGCACCGGTATCTTTGTTCTCTGATAGCCCAGCAGTCGGCTCGCTGTATTGCCGGTTATGTCTATTCTTCGTGCGGATTCGGTGAATCAACTCAGGATCTTGTCTATGCGGGTAATGGAATGATTTATGAGAATGGAACACTCCTTGCACAGAGTGAGAGGTTCTGTCTTGAAGAGCAGCTTGTCATATCGGAAATAGACACGGAACGTTTGAGGACAGAACGACGTGTGAACACCACTTTCTCGGAATGTGTCCGTATGCAGAAGGCTGAAGGTGTGATAGATGTAAACTGCCAGCCTGTTGTATTGCAGGAGGATGCTCCTCTTACCAGATACATTGACCCGCATCCGTTTGTGCCGGGAGGCAAGGCTCTTGATGAACGCTGTGATGAAATTTTTGCAATTCAGGTTTGCGGACTTGCCAAACGTATTGTACACACAGCGGCGCAGACTGTCGTTGTCGGAATCTCAGGCGGACTGGATTCGACGCTTGCATTGCTTGTATGCGTGAAGACAATGGACAAACTGAACCGGAGCAGAAAAGATATAGTAGGAGTTACCATGCCCGGATTCGGAACGACCGGACGAACCTATAACAACGCGATGTCTCTTATGGAGTCGCTTGGAGTGACCATAAAAGAAATCAGCATCAAAGCTGCTTGTATGCAGCACTTTAAGGATATAGACCATGATATGGATGTGCATGATGTGACCTATGAGAATGCTCAGGCACGTGAACGCACTCAGATTCTCATGGATGTGGCAAACCAAACCGGTGGATTTGTGATTGGCACGGGAGATTTGTCGGAACTTGCGCTTGGTTGGGCCACGTATAATGCTGACCACATGTCTAATTATGGTGTGAACTGTTCCATTCCTAAGACACTCGTCCGCCATTTGGTTACATGGGTGGCCAATACGGTTGTGGATGAGGAGTCGAGGAAAACTCTCCTTGATATCGTTGACACACCGATAAGTCCGGAACTTATCCCTGCGGATGAGAACGGAAATATCAAACAGAAGACGGAGGATCTGGTCGGCCCTTACGAACTGCATGATTTCTTCCTTTATAATTTCTTGCGCTTCGGCTTTCATCCTGCAAAAATTTATTATTTGGCATTGCACGCTTTCGCTTCATCAGAACAATACGATGAAGACATAATCAAGAAATGGCTTACCACATTCTGCCGCAGATTCTTCAGTCAGCAATTCAAACGTTCCTGTCTGCCAGACGGACCGAAAGTGGGTAGCGTAAGCCTTAGTCCGCGTGGCGATTGGAGGATGCCAAGCGATGCAAGTGCGGCAGCATGGATAAACGAATGCGAAGCAATCAAGTGAACCGCGTATGACGGACAGGAGTGTGACCAAGGAGAACCTTGACAAGATATATGCAGAAGCATTCGACGTTGAGGCTTTCAAGGCGGTTGACCCGTGCGGAGTGGTGTATAAACTGATAGACCACATAGAGCTTGACCCCGCTGTTCGGTCTTCTCAACTCGACATAGAGCTTGGTGCGCTTTTCGTGGCGATGATTTCATGGGGCAACCGCAAGGCGATATGTCCGGCGGCCGAAAGAATGCTTGGGAATGAGATGCACTGGCGACCGGCTGAATTTGTGATGTCAGGAGCGTTTGAGGAATCCTACAAAACAGCAAAGAACAATTGTGTCTATCGCACTCTGAATGTCGATACATTTAAGAACGTTTGCAGGAAACTGCAACAAGCATTGCGAGGATGCTCCTCGATGGAAGAGCTGTTTGCCGGAAAGCCAACCAAAGATGTGGTTGCCACTATATGTTCGTGGCTTTCAGATGCAAGGGTAGGAACGATGGATAAGTCGGCCTGCAAGCGTGTATGTATGTTTGTGCGTTGGATGACGCGTCATTCCGTTCCAGATTTTCATGTGTGGAAGAGTCGTTCTCAGTCAGACCTGTATGCCGTGATGGATGTTCATGTATGTGAACTCACCGCTTCTTTGTTAAAAAACAAGCGTCCTACGTGGAAGGCTTGTGAGGAGCTGACAGGGATATTCCGCACTTGGAATCCGGATGACCCATTGAAATACGATGTAGCTCTTATGGTTCTTTCTGACAGAATAGACAAAGAAAACAGAGAGAACCGGATGATGAATAATTGAGAAAAACTAATTAACAAAATTGTAATATGGCCTCAACAACAGACGACAAGAAAGTAATCTTTTCGATGGTCGGAGTATCAAAGACCATCCAGCAGAATCAGAAACAGATTCTGAAGAACATTTATTTGAGTTTCTTCTATGGCGCGAAAATCGGTATTATCGGCCTCAACGGAGCCGGTAAGTCAACGCTGATGAAAATCATTGCCGGCATAGACGAACAGTTCCAAGGCGAAGTGGTATGGGCACCGGGATATAGTGTGGGCTATCTTCCGCAAGACCCGCAGCTGAACCCGGAGAAGACCGTGAAGGAAAATGTGATGGAGGGAGTGCAATACATCTATGACGCACTTGCTGAATACGATGAAATAAACAATAAGTTCGGTTTGCCGGAATATTATGAAGACCCGGACAAAATGGAGCAGCTGATGGCACGTCAGGCGGAGTTGCAAGATACCATAGACGCTACCGACGCTTGGAACATCGATTCCAAACTTGAACGTGCGATGGATGCCTTGCGCTGTCCTCCTGCCGACTGGAATGTGGAGAATCTGTCGGGCGGAGAGCGCAGGCGAGTGGCATTGTACCGCCTTTTGTTGCAGAAACCCGATGTACTTCTGCTTGACGAACCTACCAACCATCTTGATGCGGAGAGCATCGACTGGCTTGAACAGCACTTGCAGCAATATGAAGGTACTGTCATTGCGGTTACTCACGACCGCTATTTCCTTGACGATGTGTCGGAGTGGATTCTCGAACTTGACCGTGGCGAAGGCATTCCATGGAAGGGAAACTATTCTTCATGGCTCGACCAGAAGTCTAAGCGCATGGCTCAGGAGGAAAAGGCTGCAAGCAAGCGCAGGAAGACGCTTGAACGCGAGTTGGAGTGGGTGCGTATGGCACCGAAGGCTCGTCAGGCAAAGGGTAAGGCGCGACTCAACTCATACGACAAACTTATCAATGAGGATCAGAAGGAGAAGGAGGAGAAGCTTGAAATATTCATCCCTAACGGCCCGCGACTTGGAAACAAGGTGATAGAGGCACAGCATGTGGCAAAAGCCTTTGGCGAGAAGACGCTGTTCCGCGACTTGAACTTTGTGCTTCCTCCTAACGGCATTGTCGGTGTGATAGGTCCGAATGGAGCCGGAAAGACCACGCTTTTCCGTATGATAATGGGGCAGGAGAATGTGGATGGAGGTCTGTTTGAAGTCGGTGAAACCGTGAAACTGAGTTATGTGGATCAGCAGCATAAGGACATAGACCCTCAGAAGACTGTCTATCAGGTTGTAAGTCAAGGAAATGAAACGCTGCGTATCGGTAGCCGCGACATTAACGTGCGTGCATACCTCTCACGCTTCAATTTCAGCGGAGCCGACCAAGAGAAACTTTGCGGTGTGTTGTCGGGAGGTGAGCGCAACCGCTTGCAGCTGGCTCTTGCATTGAAGCAGGAAGGCAATGTGCTTCTGCTCGATGAGCCAACTAATGACATAGACGTGAATACGCTCCGTGCCCTTGAGGAAGGTCTGGAGCAGTTTGCCGGTTGTGCCGTTGTGATAAGCCATGACCGCTGGTTCCTCGACCGTATATGTACGCACATCCTTGCGTTTGAGGGAGACGGCGAAGTCTTTTACTTTGAAGGCGGATATACCGACTATGAAGCAAACAAGGCGAAGCGTCTCGGACTGGAAGAGCCGAAACGTATCCGCTACCGCAAGTTGATGGAGGATTGACGATTTTTCTTTTCTTCTTGCTTGTAAATAGTACGGATTCTGATAAATGGCCGGACTGTGGCACAAAAACGATGCCATGGTTCGGTCTTTTTATTGTTCCGGACAGAAGAAAAGAACTGTATTTATCTCTATAGAATAGGTTGCTTTGCTCTAAAAAATAGAGCTTTGTACTGTAAAAGATACAAATAAGTTTGCTTGATTTATATAAAATTCTTACCTTTGCACCCGCAAATAAGGATGGTTCGGTAGCTCAGTTGGATTAGAGCAGCAGCCTTCTAAGCTGCGGGTCAAGGGTTCGAATCCCTTCCGAATCACTGATAGAATCGCAAATGCTTCTGTTTTATGAAGTGTTTGCGTTTTTTTATTGTGAGTAGTTGTATTCGACATTTTTAAGTTTGTCTATTTAACGGATTCCTCATATATATTTAGCAGGGGGCTTGACAGACTCCTCATGTGTGACTTGCATATATTAGCTGACGTCTTCGATAGACTCCTAATACGTGACTTATATATATTTGCAGACGTTTTCGACAGACTCCTCCGTCGCTACCGCGCCACCTCCCCTAACTTAGGGGAGGAGCCAAGTTACCGTATTGGGTGTCAGTGCTATACATCCGCCTCATAGTCTTTTCAAGCTATGGTATATCGGCTCCTCCCCTAAGTTAGGGGAGGAGCCAAGTTACCGTATTGGTTGTTAGTGCTATACATCCGCTTCATAGTCTTTTCAAGCTATGGTATATAGGCTCC
>JAJPZU010000028.1 GCA_021204165.1 Prevotellaceae bacterium | reverse complement strand
CCCCTAAGTTAGGGGAGGTGGCGCGATAGCGACGGAGGAGTCTGTGAATACAACCTGCTAAATATCCATGAGAAAAATAGTGTGAATACACCCACTAAATATTCATAATGAGTCAGTGAATACATTCAGCTAAAAACATGCTAAAATGCCATTTTTTTTAATGACAAAATGATATTTTCGCCCAAATTGAAAATTTAACATTTGGAGCTGTTTTTTGCCGACGGAGAAGAGATGAAAATTTTAATGCTAAGATAACAAATTGATAATCAATAAATTATAATTTTATGAAAATCGCTCAAAAAACGCGCCGGACGCAATTTTTCGAGTATTTTGAGCGTTTTAGTAATCTGCTGACTACCAGTATATTACAACAAAATTTGCCGTTTTTACCCTCAAATGCCGCTCTAAAGCCACCCACTTTTAAGTTTTTGTTCAGACACACTTCTGAAACAGCCAATTACACACTTCTTAACATTTCATCCGAAGTCCACCGTTTTTTACCCCGAAATTCGGTGTTTTTTTTATTTCACCGCGGTGATTTTAAAACTTCACCGCGGTGTGAAAAAAATCACCGCAGTGTTTTTAAATTTTCACCGCGGTGAAAATTTAAAAACACTGCGGTAAAAATTTGGGAAGACAACACCAAAGTATAACAAATGCAAATAGATCACCCAAAATCGAAACACTATTTCACATTTTACGAGGCTCTCAGAAAATGCGCGTAGAATCCCCGATTTCCGATAAAAGTTCGGTACGCTTCATTTTGACGCGTGCCAGAGGGCTTGGGATTTTAACATTTGACAAAATCAAAAAGATAGTTTTATGGCATGTAAGCAAGCAAAAGATGATTGAATTTGTGAAAAATGATTACATTCTGTCAAAACGGAATACCCCTCAAAAAAACGATGTCAAAAATTTTTTTATGGGGCATTGGTAAGCATTGTGCATACATCCGATTTAGAAACTGTTTTTTGTTGTTTCAGAATAGAATGCAGTTCTTTTTTTCAAAGCGGTTTCTTGGTTACGATGGAGTGGGGAGGTGTGATAAAAGGAATCAGTGAGTCGTCTGTCGGATACTTCGTGCCGGATTTGTCTGTTGTGCCGGAAAACTCTAAATTCGCATACGAAAATGAAAGCTACAATGAATCGGATATTACTTTTTAACTGCTCCAACGATATGGCATTGGCTGCTGACGGTGTGACATATCGTCCTCCGAAAAATATTCTCAGGATGGAAGAAGAGCTGTCGCTGCTGCCTCTGTGGTGGGCGGAAGATGGAGATGCCGTCATGGTCAGTGATGTGGACGAAGCCAATGACTTTCTTGCCTTTTTGCATAAGAAGTTCAGTCTTCCTGAAATTGTTCCGGTGGATGAACGCTACGGATATGACAGGCTTTGCAAAGACACCGGGCGGGTGTTCGTGCCGTGTCCGTGGGGATGGAGCAGAGCTGCGGCGAAGAAATTCCTGCATTTTGGTGTGCCGGAAGAACTGATTCCGACGGAGAAACAGCTTGCCGAATGGCGCGGACTGTCGAGCCGGAAGTTTGCCGTTGAATACATGGAGAGACTGTTGCCGGAGCTGGAATCTTGCGGAGTGGGGGATGTGATTGTAGGCAGAGAAATGAAGTATTGGGAGTCGGTGGAAGATTGTCTGTCGGCTTTCTCTTCCGGAGACAAAAGGATATTTAAGTCGCCGTGGTCGAGCAGCGGAAGAGGTGTTTTTGTGGTCTCTGATAACTTGGACTCGGCGGCGGAGTCGCGTCTGCGCGGCTATGTGCGCACTCAAGGCGGTTTCGTGTCCGACAAATATTACGACAAGTCTTTGGATTTTGCTATGGAGTATGAGGTGAAACAAGACGGACGAGTGGATTTTCTCGGATATTCGGTGTTCTCTGCTGCTGAGAATGGCAAATACGGGTATAACACGGTGGGAGAGCAGACACAGTTGCGTGAACTTATCGACAGGACGGTGGCGGACGGAAAGATAGATACAGACCTGATAGACCGTATCAGACAATGCCACGGCACACTGCTTGCGCATCGTCTGGGAGGAATCTATGCAGGATGTGTGGGCATTGATATGCTGGTGGCAAAAGAAAAGGGACGGACTGTTGTCCATCCCTGTATTGAGATTAATCTGCGAATGAATATGGGCATTCTGTCACTTCACTTGTCGCGCCTTCCGGAGCGTTTGCTTCCTTTGGACGGTTTGGCGCGTGGGGCGGACTTGTGCTCTGTGAATTTGAATTCCCCTATCGCCACACCATTGACCCCGATACGCATCAGCGGGTTCAACGCGCGGCTGGATGCCGGTCGGTTCATGCTCTCATTCTCTTGAGCCGCCCGGCTTTCGTTGCCGAAACGGTCGGAAGCTGTCACGGCAAAGTAGCGCATGGAGGTGGCGCGCCCGGACAGTTCGAGAGAGGAAGATGTGACGCGTGTGGCGAGAAGGTTCTCGGCGCGCGTGATGTCAACAGGGTATGTGTTCGAGCCATATACATTATAATATATGTATGAACTTTCCGAGTAGTTTTCAGGAAATGCGGAGTCGGCATGACCTTCGCTCCATACGAGCGCTCCGTCTTCATAGCGCAGGTTCTGTGGAGAAGGAGGGGCAATGGTGTCGGAAGCCCATGCCATGCGCGGCTGGAGCGAAGGATATGGGAAAAACTCTTCGCGTACACAGTCGTATATGCCTTTGCAGTTGCGCGTGAGGAAGTCGCTGCGGTAGAAAGCTATTCCGCCAATGTTTGTGTGGCGGGATACATACATTTCCGCTCTTACGTCGTTCAGCTGCCAGCGGCCTTCGCTAGGGTCGAGAAAGTAGATTCCCAGTCCCGGAACGACAGGATGTCCGTAGCTGTTTTCTGCCCAGTCGAACAGGAACGGGAAGAAGTTGTCTCCGGTGAAATACATCATCGGGAACAGCATGTCTTGAAGATTGTCTTTCAGCCATGCCTGAGGGTCTTGATACACGGCATTGTAGCAGTTCCATCCGTGGCTGCTGTAGCGTGAAAGGTCGTTGTATTTGCCTATCGGCGAGCTGCTTAACTTTATCCAAGGCTTGACGGTCTTGACTTCTTCGTTCACGCGGCGGACAATGCGGGTGATGTTCTCGCGCTTCCAGTCCGCCATGCTGCCCACCTCCGCATGGCTGTTTGAGACTCCGGTGTTTGCCGTCGTCCTTTTTTTCTGTTTGAGAGACTTTGTAAGATTATAATATAAGTTGTCGTCCGAGAAGCGGTAAACCTTTTCCGGATAGCGGATATAGTCGAGAGATATGCCGTCGATGTCATATTTTTCTGTAATCTCACGGCACAGGGATGCTATGTACTCTGCCGTGCCGCTTTGTCCCGGTACCATGAAAACTTCGCCTCCGGCTGTTTTGCACAGTGCCGGTTGTTTCTTCGTGATGGACTGAGTGCCGAATTTTTTCTGCTTTTGCTGTTTTCCGAGCGGGATACATACCATCCACGCGTGGAGTTCCATTCCGCGTTTGTGACATTCCTCGATGGCGAACAGCAGAGGGTCATACCCCGGACTTTTCCCCGGATGTCCGGTAAGACATTCGTCCCAAGGCTCATAGGCGGAGGGATAAATGACGCTTCCGCGTATGCGTGTCTGTAGAATGACAGTGTTGATGTTTGCCCGTTGCAGACGGTCGAGTATGTCGGCAAGTTCCTTTTTCTGGCATTCGATGCAGGAATCGCTGTTCGCTTTTGTTCTGGGCCAGTCTATTCCCCCTATTGTGGCAAGCCATACCGCCCTGATTTCATTTTTTGGATAGGAGGCGGAATATATGCCGGGTTGCGGCATGGGAAGGCTGTCTTGGGCTGCGGCACTGATGCAGAAGGCTGTCCGGAAGACAGCTACGATGATGGTTGTGAGAAGGTACTTGGTTAGATTCAGGAGAATATTTGGCATTGTGACTCTCAATTTGTAACACGAATGAGTGCTAAAGTTATAATTTGTTATTAAAAATAGCGAACTTGACGCATGTTGTTACGCTGTTTTGTTGCAAAGATAGGGATTTATTGTTACTTTTGCAGAGACGAACACAAACTAAAATTTGAAGATGACGACATTTTTAGTATCATTTGCCCTTCTTGTGCTGGGCTATCTTGTTTATGGAACGATTGTAGATAGGATTTTTGGTTCTGACGCAGCACGCAAGACTCCGTGCTACCGTTGTCAGGACGGTGTGGACTTTATTCCTCTTGCCACATGGAAGGTTTTTCTGATTCAGTTCCTGAATATAGCGGGGACAGGCCCTATATTCGGTGCCATACTTGGCATACTTTATGGTCCGGCAGCCTATTTCTGGATTATTCTCGGATGTATATTCGGAGGAGCTGTGCATGATTATTTTTCCGGAATGATTTCGATGAGAAAGAATGGTGCGAGTCTGCCGGAAATAGTGGGCGATGAACTTGGGCGCGGTTCTCGTCTTGCCATGAGAGTGTTCTCGCTTGTGCTGATGGTGCTTGTCGGTACGGTCTTTGTCACTTCTCCTGCCGGTCTGCTTGCTTCGATGACAGGCACATGGGGATTCTGGGGCGGAGGATTGTTCTGGACAATTGTTATTTTCTTCTACTATATCTTTGCCACTCTGCTTCCGATAGACAAACTTATCGGACGGATTTATCCGGTATTCGGATTGGCGCTGCTTGTGATGGCGGTGGGAGTCATGTACGGTATTTTGTGCAAGGACGGAGCCATGCCGGAGATTACGGAGGCATTCACCAATCATCATCCGACGAGCAATATCCCCATCTTTCCCGGTCTTTGCATCACCATTGCCTGTGGAGCCGTGAGCGGTTTTCATGCCACGCAGAGTCCGATGATGGCGCGCTGCATGAAAAGTGAGAAGCTGGGACGGCGGGTCTTCTATGGTGCAATGATTACCGAAGGGCTTGTCGCTCTTATCTGGGCGGCTGCCGCCATTAAGTTTGCCGGAATGGCGCAGGTGGAAGGAGGTACTCCATACGAGAAGCTGCTCAATGTGATGAGAGACCCGGAGACCGGAATGGCAAATCCGGCAATTGTGGTCAGCCGTATTTGTAACGGCTGGCTTGGGCGGACGGGAGCAATCCTTGCGATTCTCGGGGTGGTGGCGGCTCCGATTACGACCGGTGACACGGCATTCCGGAGTGCGCGTCTTATTGCCGCCGACTTCATGCACTATAAGCAGAACAAGGTGTATAAGCGCATGATTCTTTCATTGCCTTTGTTCGGAATCTCTGCATGGCTTATGTTTGTTGACTTTCAGGTGCTGTGGAGATATTTTGCGTGGGTGAACCAGTCGCTGTCAGTCCTGACGCTGTGGGCTATCACAGTGTGGCTTGCCAAAAGGAGAAAGTTTTTCTATGTGTCTTTGGTTCCGGCACTGTGGATGACGCTTGTATGTACCACATACATCTTCATTGCTCCGGAGGGCTTTCAGCTCGGGCGCACATTGGCCTATACATTGGGAGGACTTGCGACAGTGGTTGCTTTGAGCCTGTTTGTGTACTGGAAGGTTGGTCTGGAGAAGAGAAGCGACGGGCTTGTGCAAGAATAGAGGATTGTATGGATGTTTATTTGCATCTTCATCATAGATAAAGAGAACGATTTGTCCGGCATAGGGCAAATCGTTTTTCTGTCTGCGCAGTCCTGCATTGGTCGTTCTTCCTTGAAAATACTTGCATTCGCGCTTTTTTTGAGATTTTCTCTCTGTCTATGAACTTTCAACAGATAAATTGCGTTATTATTGTGAAATTCATGAAAAAAAGCGGTATTATTGATGCCGCAAATTGAAAAGAATGAATAAAAAGTGATACATTTGTTTTTAAAAATATTATTAATCTAAAAACGTAACAGTTATGAAGAAACTATTCGTGTCTTTGCTGCTCGCAGCAGTTTGTACAACAAGCGTCTTTGCACAGTTTGAAAAAGGACGAAAGTATGTCAATGCGTCTCTTGCCGGTGCCGGGATTTCTTATAGTGAACGTGATGATTTCTCTTTCGGACTGGGCTTGAACGCAGGCTATATGATTAAAGATAACTGGATGGTGCTCGGTGAGTTTGGAGTTGACTATTCGGATTCAAAATGGCACAGCTTGTCTCTTGGCGCAAAAGGACGCTACTATGTGGAACAGAACGGCTTGTTCCTTGGTGCCGGAGTTAAATGGCTGCATGAATATAAGAACGTGAATGACATTCAGCTTACTCCGGAAGTGGGTTATTGCTTCTTCTTGAACAAGAATGTGACGATTGAACCGAGTGTTTATTATGACATGAGTCTTACGGACTTTGCCGACTATAGCAAGTTTGGTGTGAAGATTGGTGTGGGTGTGTTCTTCTGAAACGCTGCTATTCTCTCGAACTTGATATTTTTTGATTGATACAGAACTTCCGTACATTTGCTTTTTAGCAAGATGTACGGAAGTTCTTGTTTTGAGGGCGATGGATAGGAAAGGATTACAATCCTCTTTGCCGGATATTCCCAATCCGCTTGTAGTGGCAGATGGTTTATTTTCGGTTTATTCCTGCATTATTGAGATATTCATTAGGTGTACACCCCTCAAATTTCTTGAATGCCGCAAAAAGCTGGAGCGTTTGAATCCGCACATTTCCGAAATGGCGGTGACGGTGTACTGATTGTACTTCTCGTCTTTAATCATGCGTTTGAACTCTTCCATGCGGTACGAGTTGATGAAGTCAAAGAAGTTCTGCTTGACATATTGGTTTAGCATCTGGGACAGTTTTGCCGGAGTGCTTTCCACCGCCACAGCAATATCCGTGATGCGGATGGAAGGATTTTTGTAGGCTTTCTCTTTGTCCATATATTGTTTCACTTTGTGATAAAGTTCTTTGCACTCGTTTTGCGGAAGCTTGGCTTTCTGATACAGTGCCTGCATTTTGGCTTCATTTTCTTCTATGCGTCGTTTTTCTTCCTCTCGCTTGTGCTGCTCTACTGCTCTTGCAGCTGCAATTTCCATTTCCATCTTGTGCTTGTGCCGTATGGTCAGTCTAAGCTTGATTTGACGCTTGCGCATCCTTATGAGCTTTCTTATCATGAAAAGCAGGAAGACGAATATCACGACTTCCGCAATGAAAACCAATGAAGGAATCACATTGATGGTGTATGTGGTTGCTGTGGCCTCGTGTCCGGCAATACGTATTTTCAGTTTGTGACTTCCCGGAAGCAAATTGCTTATTGTGAAAGGGATGCCGTCGGTGCATGAGCGGTATTCTTTGTCGTCAACAGACCACTCGTAATATCGTCCGCGGGTCTTTCCGTAGTTCAACAGCAATGGATATATGGACAGCTTCTGGCTGATAAAGTTCCATTCTATCGACAACTTGTTATTGTCTGTCAAAGTCAACAGGGCGGCGGCTTCGACATCACGGTCGTCTATTGACAGACGGTCTATAATGATTTTTTGTTTGGGAATGTGTGTCAGCGAAGCCTGCTGCTTGGGTGTTACAAACAGGAGTCCTCTGCCGTTCCCGAACCATAGTGTTCCGTTTTCCGTACATTGGTATTCCTGCTGGTTGAAACGTAAAGAAGGCAGATTGTGTGCTTCATTGAATTGATAATAATGTTTCAGGTTTTTGTCGAACAAGAACAGTCCCTTGTCTGCGCCCATCCAGTATTTGTTGTCTATTTCGGCGATAAACGCTATGTTTCCGAGATTCAGACGGTTGTATATGTCAAGCTCTTCGTAATGGCTTAGGTCCGGACTGCTTCTATAGACAGAGGTCTCGGAAAATGCCATTACATCGCCGTTGCTGCACAGATTGAAGTGCAGGTTTGGCTCTTCATTGAAAAAGTTCTTGGGAAACTCTGTCGATTGTATGGTTTCCATCAAAGGGTCATAAATGGATAGATGCGTTATGGAGCTAATCCATGCTTTGCCGGTCTTGTCAAAAAGAATATCCGACAGATAGACATCCGGCAGACCGGAATTGCGGCTGTTGAAGTGACGTATGACATTGAAATCTTCGTCAAGTATGAGTACTCCCATATTGCTTATGGCAAAAAGGTGCTTGCCGTCAGGGGTAGGGCATACCTTGCTGAAGTTTCCGCTGCGGAGAGCTTCGTGCCCGTCCAGATGCCGCAGCTCCAGTGTGTGCGGATTGAGAATACTTAGTCCGCACTCATAATTGGCGATGACGAAATGTCCGCTGAAGAATTTGATGTTTGTGACGATATTGCCCCCAATCTACCCCGCATTATAATATTTGATGATGTCCCGTTTCTCCGAAACAAAATAGAGACCGTTGCGTGTGCCGATGGCAATGTCGTCATCGTGAATACAGAAACTGCGTACCTGAAGATTCCGTGTGTCGAGATTCTTGTAGGCATATATAGAGAATTTTGGTGAACGGTGATAATTGTGGCAGAAGCCCTCCAGATAAAAGCCGAACCAGTTTATGTTGGCGTCATTGTCCCGCCAGTAGGTGTAGATGGCATCGCTTGGCAAAAGATGCTTGCCGGAGGTTGAATGGTATTCCGCAACAATGCTGTCGTCTTTGTATTTATTGTATATGCACCGTTGCCGTTGGTTGCCACATAGAGAAAACCTTTTTTGTCGGTGTTCAAATCCGCTATGACATTTGCCTGAATGTCTATATAACGTGACGTCTTTCCCGATGAAGGGTCGAACTTCAATAGTCCGCTGTTGTTGGTTCCGATATATAATTCCCGGTTTATAAGGCAAATCTTTCCCAGATACCCTGTCAGTATGGACTTGTCCACATTATATTTCTGCATTTTCCTGTTTCGCAAGTCGAAATGTATGATGCGCTCGTTGGTGCATAGCCATGCTCCGTCTTGCTCGTCATATATAATGTCGTTGATGGCATTTCCCCTCGAAATAATGCTGCTTTCTATCGTGATTATCTCTGCGTTGTAGTTATCCTTATATATATATAATCCGGAATTACTGCCTATCAGCAGAGTGCCGTTTACGATACATAAAGAATTGACATATTCAATATCCTCGCATATCCTTTTGCATTCCAGATTTTGTTTGTCAACCCAGTATAGTCCGTTCCTCATTCCTGCCACAATTCTTCCGTCAGGCATTTCCACTATATCATAAACCGTGTTGCGGTATTTGTCGCAGTCCGTGCTGAAGTTTGTCAGCGTATGCCCGTTGTAACAACTCACACCGTTGTTCGTGCCTAACCAGATGAATCCGTGGCTGTCCTTGAATATCTTAAAAACAGTCTCCCCTTGCATCCCGTCGAGAGACGTTATGTGTTTCATCTCATTCTCTGTTCGGACAATGGCTGTATTGTATGAGTTGTCATTGTTTTCCTGTCCATTTGCATGGAAACAGAAAAAAGAAAGAATGATTAATCCTGCACAAATGAAATATTGAAAGATTTTCATCTTGTTTTTCTTTTGGTTGACTTTGCAAATGTATGTCTTTTATTCTTTTCATGCAAGAATGTCTGAATTAAGTTTCGTCTTTCTTGCAGAAAGGCTTCTGACGAGCACTTTGAACTTTCTGTACGGTGTGTTTAGTCTGACTAATTTATTCAGACTTTGTTTATATGTGGCATAATATTTTGATTATCTGCCATATATGCGTTAAGTGCTCCAAAATAATTTGAACGTATGATAATGAGGAAAAAAGTTTTGAAGATTTGCTCTTGTCTCTATAATTTTGCAGCGTACAGACAACGAAAACATACACTTAAAATCTGAACAATGGAAACAATAATCAAAATCGACAACCGTAAGCTCATTGCTTCTGCATTTGAGACATACAGACCGCAGTTGATGAATTATGTCTTTTACAGGATAAAAGATAAAGATGAGTGCGAAGATCTTGTGCAGGATGTATTTCTTAAATTACTTGAAGTGGGTGATACTGTTTGTGCCGCCACTGTGAAAAGTTATCTTTTTACCATAGCACAGAATATCATCATAGACAGGCTGCGCCGCAACATGAAGCGTACAGAGATTTACAGTTATATATATGACAACTCCACAGCGTCAACGGAAATTACGGAAGAAGTTGTTTGTGCGCACTCGTTGGAGCAGGCAGAAAAAACGATGGTGAGCAACCTTTCGGAGCAGCGTCGTAAAATCTATATGCTGAACCGTTATGAAGGCAGGACTGTGGGCGAGATTGCTTCCTTGTTGAATCTCAGTACGAGAACTATAGAGGCACATTTGTTTCAGGGAAGACGTGTTGTGAGAACCTATCTCAAGAAAGTGTGTGGCTATTGATTGAACGCAGGTTGTGCAGATAAAGTGTATGTACAGAATATGTACAGAAAGAGAAAGTTAGTGTTATTAGTTATATATTAGTATTAGTTGTTTCAGGGAATATACGATTGTTTTTATTGGAGGAAATGAAAATGTGAGTCCGGTTGTGATTGTCGGATTCACATTTTTTTGTCTTGTACACTGTGTGGTTATGATATAGGATAGAGACGGGCATATTCGTTACCATGAAAAGACGCTAAAACAGTATGAGGCTTGCAGTCTGCCTACGCAGATAGCAAGCCTCATACCGATATTTCTCGCCTTATTGTTTTCCCCACAAGCCTTCGCTGGTCATCTGCACTCGCTGCAATTCGCCGTTCTTCTTGTAGTATAAACGGTCGATGCAGAGCGAGCGTCTGTAGCTTGCGCCCGCCGTGTTGATGCCTCCGTTGTGGTAAATAAAATACCAGTCGCCCTTGAATTGGATGATGGCATGGTGATTGGTGTTGCTGTTTCCCGCAATCTCGTTGAGAATGCCCTTGTATTCCCACGGACCGTTTATGCTGCGGCTCATCGCGTATGCTGTCTTTTCCGGGAATCCGACAGAGAAAGTCAGGTAATACCATCCCTTGTGCTTGTGAATCCACGGTGCCTCGGTGAAGAAGTCGTAGTCCTTGTGATTCTGCTGCTGCCCGTTGCGTGCCATGAGTGACGGTTGCTGCTCTGCGGGCAGTGAGGGCTGATGAATGCCCGGTATGCTCACCGGCATCACTTCGCTGTCGAGTTCCACCATGTTGTCTTTGAGCTTTGCATAATAAAGCTGCGTATTTCCCCAGAACATGTAAGCCTGTCCGTCATCGTCCACCATTACTGTCGGGTCGATGTCGTCCCAGCTGATTCCGGTCCATTTGGTCGTCATGTCGTTGGTGACAAGTGCCTTTTCCGTAGGAACGAAAGGACCGGTAGGAGAATCGGAAACTGCCACTCCTACAGCTTTGCCGTGTATCGTCTTGTGCTCGGCTGTGACATACCAGTAATATTTGCCTCCTCGCTTGACAGTCTGGCTTGCCCATGCCTGTCCGCTTGCCCATGGGAAATCTGTGGCACGCAGACGATAGCTGTGCTCTTTGAATGTTTTCATGTCCGTGGTAGATAATATGCACCATTCGTTCATGACATATCTGTTCTGATTGTCCGGACATTCGTCGTGTCCGGCATAGATATAGACCGTGCCGCCGTCTGCCAGTGCTGCCGGGTCGCCGAGATACTTATACTTTACAAACGGGTTGGATGTGGCTGTGAATATGGTATCCACACCCTGCTCTTTTTGCGCTGCTGCCGGCAACATTGCCGCTGATAGCAGGGCTGATAGAATCAAATGTCTCATTTCTTTTCTGTTATTGTCAAAGGTTAGAAGTTTTTGTCTGTTGAAAGCTTGTGGGCATGTGTCGTCAGTGCGCCGTATAGAAATCCGTTATGCGGACGATTGCCCGTGAGCATACAGGACAGAAATGTTCCACTTCATTGATTTTCATGCGGCATTCCTGAGCCGGACGGTACACTCCCTTCGTCTGATAGCCGCCTCCTTCAAACACACCCACCACTTGTGTGGCTTCATTGAGGGCTTTCCAGCCTTTCTTGTCGTCGGGCTTTAATGTCTTGAAGTTCGGAATCTTGGCAGGAGGAGTAGGGACAGGAGTCTTTTTAGGAACAAGGTCTGCCCATTTGCTTTCAAAATCCACCAGAGTGGTGAGGTTTGGCTCCCACGGTTCCGTGTCGGCCGGATACATGGTCGAGTACTGGTCGTCATAATAATATTCGTCTCCAAGTCCGCCGTAGGCATGTCCGAACTCATGTACAAGCACTTGCTTGAATGTCGAATGGTCGCTCGTTGAGAGAGTTACCTGATTGTAGATTCCTCCACCTCCGTAAGTGGAAGAGTTGACCAGCACAATGATATGCTCGAAAGGAACTCCGCTCAGTATGTCATACACTTTGTGAATGTCACTTGTCATGAGGTAGCGGTCTGAGTAGAAGGTGTCGTAATGACTGTTTGTCGCGCTTCGTTTCCATTTTCCTTCGCGCGGCACACACGGTCCTCCGTCTTGCGAAGGACTTGCTACAGCCACTACGTTAAATCTGTTCTGCATACTCTTGAACGGTTCATGCCCGAAGATGGCATCAGCAGCCCGCTGTGCGTCCTTGTAGAATTTGTCCATATCGGCCTCTGTATAACCTTCGGCCACAATCGCAATATCTACACACTGGTCTATTCCGCCGTTTTTCATGATGTATTTGAAAGGAATGCCGTTTTCTCCGATTGGACGTATGAGAATATCAGTCGGATTGATGGTGTGAGTCAGTTCCGCTGACACCTTGTTGTGGACATCGGTCAGAGTAACGGTCACATCCACAGGCTGTTTTGGAAATGGCACAATATAAGAAGTCTCAAAGGCCTTTTTCACCTGTGTGGCCTCTTCCGTTGTCTGCCACTCCTGAAACAAGGTGGAAAAAGTGTTTATATATATGATATTTCCGTTTTTGTGGTCACGCACCGTAATCTGTCCGTTTCCGTTAAGAAATTTCTCTGATAGTCTGTCCCTTCTTCCCGCCCATTGCGACATGGAAAATGCCTGTTCAAAATAGATGGCTTGTGAGGCAGAATCACCGGCGAAGATATAATCGAGACGCAATGTCTTGTTCTCGAAATAATCATCGAATTTCTGTGCTTCAGCACTGCCGAAGGCAATAACTGCGATAGCTGCAAGTAGAAATCTTTTCATTCTGATATTAATTTAAGTATTAAGTTTAACATTGTCTTGCCGTAGGCTTTGCTTTGTCAAGTGTTTTCAACAAAGGTAAGAAAAAAGTTTTTATATGAGTGGGTGTGATGTGTATTTTTTGCTTTTCTCCGATAAGGAAGATTGTTTTGTACGCAAGAATGTAAAAAATGTGGACTTTTAGTGCCCCATAAAAAATTTTTTGACATCGTTTTTTTGAGGGGTGTTCGGTTTTGACAAAATGATAGCGTATTGGGTTTGTTTTAGTTGTTTCTTGGTGTATTTATATTGAAATGCTTACATTTTGATTTTGCCAAATGTTAAAATTCCAAGCCCTCTGGCACGCGTCAAAATGAA
>JAJPZU010000061.1 GCA_021204165.1 Prevotellaceae bacterium | reverse complement strand
TTCACCGCGGTGAAAATTTAAAAACACTGCGCTGAAAATTCAGAAAGACTTTGTCGAAGTATAACAAATGTGAACACAAAGCCCAAAATCGAAACACTATTTCACAATTCGCAGTGGCTTAAAAAAACGCGCGTAGAATGCCCAATCTCCGAGAAAAGTTCGGCGCGCTTCATTTTGACGCGTGCCAGAGGGCTTGGAATTTTAACATTTGACAAAATCAAAAAGTAAGACAAACCGCACAGAAACAAACAATTTGAATCAGAATAAGCAGAATATCTTTCTTTTTATCAGAAAATAATTTTGTTAAAAAGTATATATAAAAAATTTTATTATGGAGCCTAAAAATAGAGTTAGACAGCTTTGCTATCGCTGTCAGGAAGACACAAAAGTGAAACAAGTTATTTTTCAAGATTATGAAGAAAGGATATATTACTGCTGGAAACGCTTTTGCCACATTAAAACGTTTTCTAAAAAAGTAAATGGAGCAAAACTTCAGGAAGCTTTACTCCATTTTAATTTGAAGAATATTAATCTTCTACTTCTGAAAATTCATCTTTGCCAACAGCACACAAAGGACATTCAAAATCTTCAGGAAGATCTTCAAATGCTGTTCCCGGTTCTATTCCTGCTTCAGGAACTCCTACAGCCGGATCATATACCCAACCGCATACATCACAAACATACTTTTTCATCTTAGAATCATTTTATAATGTTAAACAATAAAATCAATAGTTCTCGGCTTTAATCTGGTAGTAAGCACGTGCATGTGAACATACAGGACATTTTTCCGGTGCTTCCTTTCCGATTACAATATGTCCGCAGTTACCACACTGCCAAATGCACTCTCCGTCTTTAGTAAAGACTTTCTTGTCAAGCACATTCTTGAGCAGTTTGCGATAACGCTCCTCATGCTCTTTCTCTATGGCTACAACTCCTTCAAAAAGGTCTGCAATGTCATCGAATCCTTCTTCACGAGCTTCCTTTGCCATACGCGGATACATGTCTGTCCATTCATACTGTTCGCCCTCTGCAGCATCAAGCAAATTTTCAGCTGTCTCTTTTACAGAACCTCCTGCCAACAGCTTGAACCAAATCTTTGCATATTCCTTTTCATTGTTCGCAGTCTCTTCAAACAAATTGGCTATCTGAACATATCCATCTTTTTTTGCCTTGCTTGCATAATAGGTGTATTTATTTCTCGCCTTTGACTCTCCAATGTAAGCCTCCATAAGGTTGGCTTCTGTTTTTGTACCTTTAAGTTTCATATCAATATTATTTTATTTATGGTTTATAATTCACTTTTATTACTAAAACGCGCAAACGCTGATTTTGTTCACGAGTTTTGACTTTAGCAATATGCCAGTCGCACGGAAATATGATATTAAATGTGCCGGGAACAGAGTTGAAACGCTCAAGCTTAGAAACGTCAAACGTATATTCATATCTGTCAGGCTTATATTCATTCTTTGGCACAGAGGTTTCATGGTCAAGACGTGCAAATCCTTCTGTTCCTGACACCACATACATGAAATCTATCTTCTGGAGATGTGATTCAGAACCTTTACCGTCTTTCAAGTCCTGTTCCGAGCACCAATTATCTCCGTCCTCTACGGAAACAGTCAGACCAGTCCCTTCTATAGGAATCCTTCCGGCAGGAACTGTCTGTAAATCATGTTGTTCAAGCCATGCGAACAGAGCCTGCCACTCCTTCGGATTACGATGGTACTGAAGGTAAAACTCCACAAGATTAACATTGTCGGCAGGAACGGCTTTTGTAAATCCGTTCTTCCACTCACCTTTCTTCACCCACTTCTCAGCAATCTTACACATTGCTTTCGGATAAGTATTCGTATATGACTGCGCCCCTATCCTACCAGAGAAAGCCATCAGAAAGGTTAAAACAACAAAACCAGTCTTCATCATATCGACATTCTTTTAATACTGTTCATTCTCATTAGGGAAATCACAATTCTTCACGTCCTGTATGTAATGCCCTATGGCATCAGTCATAACAGTCCCCAGTTCGGCATAACGGCGGAGGAACTTAGGCGAGAATCCTTTTGTCATGCCAAGCATATCTGCGATTACAAGCACTTGTCCGTCGCACGCACCTCCGGCACCAATACCAACAGTCGGTATTGTCAACTCTTTTGTAACTCTCTCGGCAAGTTTCGCCGGAATCTTTTCCAATACAATGCCGAAGCATCCGGCATCTTCCAAAGCATGTGCATCACTTATCAGTTTTTCGGCTTCAGCCTCTTCTTTCGCGCGCACACTGTAGGTACCAAACTTATTTATGCTCTGAGGTGTGAGTCCAAGGTGTCCCATGATAGGAATACCGGCATCAAGAATCTTTCTCACAGTATCGATTATTTCAACACCGCCTTCCAGCTTCAAGGCATCACAGTGACTTTCCTTCATAATACGTATGGCATTTGTCACTCCTTCTGTAGGGTTCACCTGATACGTACCAAAAGGCATGTCGCAAACGACCAAAGCTCTTTGTGTGGCTCTGACCACGGCTTTTGCATGGTATATCATCTGATCCAGCGTAATCGGCAGAGTGGTCACATTACCTGCCATCACATTAGAAGCTGAGTCACCGACAAGAATCACGTCCATGCCGGCTCCATCCACAATCTGCGCTGTAGTGTAGTCATAAGACGTAAGCATCGCAATTTTCTTGCCTTCCTGTTTCATCTGTATCAAACGGTGTGTGGTCACCTTTCTTTTATCTTCAACTAAATATCCTGCCATTTTTCTATCAAGTTTATTAAAGTTCGTTTATAAAAGTTCAACAACATCATTATATGTAAGATTTGTAAAATCATCGAACACGACATTACACTTCTTTTCTATCGCTTCACGAGGATTTGTCGTCGCCAGACCAACCGTAAACATGCCGGCTCTCATCCCGGCTTCTATCCCGGTAAATGCATCTTCAAAAACGACACATTCATCAATGCCGACTCCAAACACTTTGGCACCAAGCAAATAGCAGTCAGGATTGGGCTTGGATGCGGCAAACATTTCTGCTGTCAGAATTTTGTCAAACATATCTGCAAACTCGGGTACGGCACTGCACACACTCTGCATCTTCTTTTCGTTAGAACTTGTCACAACAGCGCACCGTACTCCATGCTTCTTAATGTCAGCGATAAACTCTTCTGCTCCGGGAACAAACTCATATTTCATGTTCTTTTCCCATTCATCAAGTTCACGTGTTATTTCCTGCTGCAACTGTACATCAGGGAAATAGCATCCATATATTTGTGTGAGAGTGGTTCCTTTTATAATTCTATCAAAGTTCTCTATTTCCGGATGATATTTCCTTCCTATATTTCCCCAGAAAACAGAGTAAAGTTTTTCTGTATCAAAAATTGTTCCGTCAAGATCAAATAACGCTACTTTAAAACTGCTCATAATTCTATTTTTTATTATTACAGTGATGCAAAGTAAACTAAAATTATCATTCTGACCAAAATTACAAGCAACAGTTTCATGCAAAAAACAAGCATAGCACACACAATAAAAATCCGGAGGAAAACAAATGCAAAACATCTGCTCTCCTCCGGATAATATCATCTATACCGGGACAACCCTATCGGGCTAATCAGTACAAGCCTCTTCCATGGCAATTCTTGAATTTCTTGCCAGAACCACACGGACATAAGTCGTTCCGCCCAACTTTCGGTCCCTCATTCTGTATCGGCTGACGAGGCTGCGGTTCACGGGTGTCCTGAGCTGCCGCACCACTTTGAGCCTCATCCGTCAAATCTCTCTTTGTTTCCGTAAGATTCTGCTGAGGCTTACGCGGCATTTCTTTCGGAGCCTGCTGCACCTGTTCCGGCTCTGCTATAGGAATCGAACAGCGCATCAGCACACTTATCGTACCATTATTAATGTCGCTTACCATATTGTCAAAGAGAGTGACTGACTCAAGCTTGAATATCAACAACGGATCCTTTTGCTCGTAACTTGCATTCTGAACCGACTGTTTAAGTTCATCAAGAGCGCGCAGATTCTCTTTCCATGCGTCGTCTATTGTATGAAGAAGAATCGCTTTCTCAAAAGCAACAAGTATAGACCGTCCTTCTGTTTCGTATGCCTCTTTCAAAGGTATGGAAATCTGATAAATACGACGTCCGTCAGTGATAGGCACAATGATATTCTCATACATCTGTCCTTTTGTCTCATACACATCCTTGATGACAGGGAAAGCCACTTGTGCCAGACGTGCACTACGTGTCTTGAAGTTCGCCAGAACAATATCGAAAGCCTCGTCCTCCAATTGTTCTCTCGATTTGTTCTCAAAGTCTTTCTGAGTAAACGGCATTTCCATTGCAAATATCTTCAGGAACTCTTCTTTGCATCCCTCAAAGTCATTGTGCTCGATGATATGAATGCAACGGTCCCAAATCATATTTGATATATCCATACCGATACGCTGTCCCATGAGTGCATGACGACGACGCTCGTAAATCACTTTACGCTGCTTGTTCATCACATCGTCATACTCAAGCAAACGCTTACGGATACCGAAGTTATTTTCCTCCACCTTCTTCTGGGCGCGCTCGATAGACTTATTAATCATCGGATGCTCAATCATCTCTCCATCTTCAAATCCGAGACGATCCATCACCTTCGATATACGGTCGCTTGCAAAAAGACGCATGAGCTTATCTTCCAGAGAAACATAGAACACAGAAGAGCCCGGGTCTCCCTGACGTCCTGCACGTCCACGCAACTGGCGATCCACGCGGCGGCTTTCATGACGTTCCGTACCGATAATAGCAAGACCGCCGGCAGCCTTAACCTCATCAGAAAGCTTGATGTCCGTACCACGTCCCGCCATATTGGTTGCTATTGTGACAATACTGCGCTGTCCTGCACGTGCGACAATATCGGCTTCCTTCTGATGAAGCTTTGCATTAAGCACATTGTGCTCTATATGGCGCAGAGTCAACATCTTGGAAAGCATCTCCGATATTTCAACGCTTGTTGTTCCGACAAGCACCGGACGTCCGGCTTCAACCATACGTTCTATCTCCTCAATTACCGCCTTATACTTCTCACGATTTGTCTTATATACACGGTCGTTGAGGTCTTTGCGGGCAATAGGACGGTTTGTCGGAATCTCCACTACATCCAGCTTATAGATGTCCCAGAACTCTCCGGCTTCCGTTATAGCTGTACCGGTCATACCCGACAGCTTATGATACATACGGAAATAGTTCTGCAAAGTAATCGTGGCAAAAGTCTGGGTAGCAGCTTCAATCTTCACACGCTCTTTAGCTTCGACAGCCTGATGAAGTCCGTCACTCCATCGGCGACCATCCATAATACGTCCTGTCTGCTCGTCAACAATCTTGACTTCACCGTCCATCACGACATAATCGTCATCCTTGATAAACATCGTATATGCCTTCAAGAGCTGCTGTATCGTATGCACGCGCTCGCTCTTCAAAGCATAATCTTGCATCAGGGCATCCTTCTTTGCCAGACGCTCCTCATCTGAAAGCACTTCATTCTCCAGTTCTGACAACTGAGAAGTGATATCAGGAAGAACAAAGAACTGGTCATCATTCACGATATTCGCAATCAACTGGTTACCCTTGTCAGTCATATCAACCGACTTCTGTTTTTCGTCAACCACAAAGAACAATGGGTCTGTAGCCTCCGGCATACGGCGATTATTGTTCTCCATGTATATCTCCTCGGTCTTGAGCATACCGCTCTTTATTCCCGGCTCAGACAAATATTTGATGAGTGCCTTGTTCTTAGGCAATCCCTTATATGCACGGAACAGAGAAAGGAATCCAGCCTCCACATCTTCTTTGCTGTCAGACTCTATAAGTCGCCTCGCCTCTGCCAAATACTGCGTGGCAAGTTTTCTCTGAGCCTCTACAAGTCGCTCCACAATCGGACAATATTGTTCAAACATCTGGTCATCGCCCTTAGGCACAGGACCGGATATGATAAGCGGAGTACGCGCATCGTCAATGAGCACCGAGTCAACCTCATCCACAATGGCATAATTATGCTTGCGCTGAACAAGGTCATTCGGGTTCATCGCCATGTTATCACGCAGATAGTCGAAACCAAACTCATTGTTTGTTCCAAATGTAATATCAGCCTGATAAGCCCGTCGGCGTTCATCCGAGTTCGGACGATGCTTGTCGATACAATCCACTGAAAGTCCGTGGAACATGTAAAGAGGTCCCATCCACTCAGAGTCACGCTTGGCAAGATAGTCATTCACTGTAACGACATGCACACCATTACGTGTCAGAGCGTTAAGGAATACAGGAAGCGTTGCAACAAGTGTCTTACCTTCTCCTGTTGCCATTTCCGCAATCTTTCCCTGATGCAGAACGACACCACCGAAAAGCTGAACATCATAATGAATCATGTTCCATACAGTGTCATTGCCTCCTGCTACCCAATGATTATGCCATATAGCCTTGTCACCGTCAATTGTGACAAAATCATGGCGGATAGAAAGTTCACGGTCAAAATCATTTGCCGTAACCTCCACTGTTTCGTTCTCAGAGAAACGACGTGCCGTGTCTTTCACAATGGCAAACACTGTCGGCAGCACTTCGTTGAGTCCCTCCTCGAATTTGTCAAGAATTTCTTCTTCTATTTTATCTATAGCATCAAAGATAGGCTGCCTATGGTCTATCTCCGTTTTCTCAATCTTGGCAGTCAGTTCATCAATCTTAGCTCTCAACTCCTTCACAGAATCCTGAAGATAGAGCTTTATTTCGTCCGTCTTTGCACGCAATTCATCATTCGACAATTTCTGGATTTCAGGATAGACTTCAAGTACCTGATCCACGAATGGCTTGATTTCCTTTATGTCACGCGATGCCTTGTTTCCGAACAGGCTGCTCAACAATTTATTTATATTAAATCCCATATATAAGTTTTTTTATTTCTATTTTGTGAATATTGTTTTTGTCTGGTTCTTCAAAGCCGGTCGCCTCATCATCGTTAAAAAGACAACACTCAGTAGCTCAAGAACAAAGGGGGTGTTGAACAAGCATTCGGTGCTCTTATACGCATGAAATGCGCTACAGTCGGAGCAATACAATCCACTGTGACAGGCTGTTGTATTGTCTCGGGGTTAATGCCACAGCCAAAGAATATCAGAGGAAACTCCAAATAAGAGTCACGCTGCATACGGCTGCTCGCATTGTCTTCATTTACAAGATTCCATCCCGGCGCAACCTGTATAAAAATATCTCCGGAGCATTTCGGATTGTAACTGTTGCGTATGCGGTTTATGCCGGGAGTCCATGCACCTTGTGTCAACCGTCTCGAAGTATATACATCACGCACTCCGCTGAACTGGAACAGAAAATCCTCACAACGATCCAGCACATCGGAAAGATTCAATTGTTTCTCTTCAAGAAGCTTATGATTAAGATACAGTTCATGTCCAAAATATGACTCCACATACTGTCCCTGTCCATAGACAGCCATCAAATAGATGTTGAGCAGAGCCGCACACCGGTTTATCTCAAAGTCTCCTGTCGGAATCCTGTATTTCTCAAGACCTATATTCTCAGGGGTATCATCATATCCTGTAGAAGTGACAAAAATCAAAGTGTTGGTCAGTCCCACAGTCTTGTCTATTTCATCAAGCAACGAAGCTATCTCCGCATCAAGCCGGACATAAGTATCCTGCAGCTCTGCCGCACATTCCGAGATAGGCTTGTCTCCGAATGTCCCCGCATAATAACACACCGACATCATGTCGGTTATGTCGTCTGCACCCAAAAAGCCGTTTCGCAAACAAGAACGTACCGCATTGGTCACTTCTTCGTTCACAAGCGCACTGTTCTTGAACTTCCGGAAACGGTTTTCTCCCGCAAACGAATGGCTGAAAGACTTCTTGTCGCTTGCGAAATAGTAATTGTATTTTCCTATTGCGTCATTGGCGGGTTTCCATGTCAACGACGATATTTTATTGGAAACGGAAGTTGTATTCAGATATTTCACCCACGAAGGTACCGCCCCGTAATAGGATGTTCCGGCCCACAGCCCGGTGTTGTCGTCTATCCACAAAGCCCAGTCCGCCACATGTCCCGCAGAAAGGACTGCCACCTCCCTGTAAGGTGCAATGGCATATATCATAGCTTTTCCGTCGGTCGCCACCTTTAGCTCATCACCGACAGTAGATACAAGCAGGTTCTTAGGTGAAGAACAGTCGGATGTTTCCACCCCCACACACCTAAAGTCATTCACACAATACATCGGGCGCATCGTGGAACGATCCATCCATTCCTCGCCTACAATACCATGATTATAGGGAACAGTACCGGTAAACAGTGACGCCACGGAAGATGCCCTATCTACACTTGCCATCGGATACTGCGCATTGGAATACAGCTTTCCTTCGCGCAACAGACGCTTGAATCCGTCCTCCCCGTATAACGGAGCAAAAGCATCCATATAGTCTGTCCGCAACTTGTCAATGGTAATCCCGATGACAAGACGGGGCACAGACACACGTGTCGTCTGCGCCATGACATTCGCCGCTGTCACAGACATTATGAATGCTGTTATAAGTTGTTTGTTCATCTGTTGCTCTATAATGTTTTATCCATTAGTCTTATTGTTTCTTCATCTCATCATACATACCGCCTGTCACGAACACCGTCTGCATGCAAATAACATTTTTATTCTATTTTTGTTTTCTTGTCTCACAAAAACATTCACTGCTGAACGTAACAGCAAAGTAGATACCAACGGTATTACTGCCGCGTCAAAACATTGAGGAAGACAAGGCATCGCAATCATAAACACAATCAGCACTGCCATGTTGGCAATATATATGCCATCCATCTTCTTGTGTATGACCTTGACTATCATAAACGGAAGCCATACGAGCGGCAGAGGATTGAAAATGACAACAAGCCAGTTCGTTCCCACAGCCGGATGCTCAGACAGGAAGAAGAGAAACGCAACGACAATGCCTGCTACACCCTGCAAAAACAGCAGCAGCGCGTCAAAAAGCCAAAAGACACGTCCCGTCTTCACATCATGCCAGCTGATTATCAAAGCCAGCACAAAGAGGCTTATAAACACGACCAGAGGTGTGAACACCGTGGCAGACAACTCCTGCACATTCTCCGGCTTATCCAGTTCCGTCAGCAGAACATCCTTTTCTGCCACCAACGGCACTCTGCTACCGTTACTCCTTATTATATAAGCCGAATCGACATCGTGCATATAATAAGAAGGTATGAACATCTGCTTTCGCCTGTCAACCACACGGTCAACCTCCTCGCCCAGCACAAAATCAATTCCAAATCCAAGCCACGGACTGCACTCCGTAAATTCAGCCAATATCTCCCTGAATGTCAGTTCCCGTTCCTTGGTGTCATAGACAATTCTGCCCTCAACGGACTTTTCTATCATATCACGTGCCCGGGTAGTACAGTTATCATACAGGAAATCATATCTATACACCCTGTTCTCCGGCAAATAATTGACACAAATAAAGTAATATAGTCTTGCAGCTTCGTCAGAGTCAAAATTAAGCACTTGCTCCGTTATACCCTCCCCCTTGATGCCATAGCGCATAACAAAGGTTCTGGTATATTCCGCACCCAATTCATAGTCTGTCTCTCCTTTCACAAAACGGTAAATAAAATTCTCCGCCTTATAGTTGAACATCCCATAATTGAAGACCACATCCTCCTCCGTATTCAGATTCCTAACCCTTATCGCCGAATGACCGAAATGGGCATAGGCATCGCTTCCGGGAGTACATGTAAGCAGCGATATACGTAAAGAATCCGCTTGTCCACTCATTTTGACGAATGGGACAAGGAAGAGCAAGAATATATATATACAATATTTTTTCATCTCTACATTTCTTTACATTCTGCAAAGATAATGTAAAAATGGAACATTTAGAAATTATAACTGATTTTTATAAAGTCTGTAGTTTCCAAAGCTGTATCAAGCAGTTTAATCCTCATAAAAATGTCATAACGAGACCTATAAATTATACGGACAATGTGCTGAAAACACATTGCATGTGCAGAGAAAAACTAAAAACAGTGCGCTAAAAACTTTAATCAGCACTGCCGATTATATAAACGGCACTGCTGATTATGTAAACTGCACTGCCGATTATAAAAACGGCAGTGCTGATTAAAGTTTTTAGCGCACTGTTTTTTAATCCTCGCTGCACTATTTTTCATTTCTCTCCGCACTGATATTTTTATTTTACCGGCATCTCAACTTGGCGAAAGACGGTATATAATAAATTTTCGTTATAAATTTTAAACAGCTTCTTAGTGTTTACCATATAGATTTTAAATTCCATATTTCAAAATCATCCGCTGACATGTTTTTCAATATTCCTCGATTTGGAGCCAAAAAAATCTCTGAAAAATCAATGCTTTCAGAGATTCGATAGACCCATTTGCCCTCGGAGATTTCGGGGCTATTCATTGGTATGCACAGGTTTACAGTAGTAGCAGGGAGCCGACTCCTAATGGCTCCCTGCTACTAATTCAATGTTCTTCTCGGATTTAATACTTCTGTATTACAATAGTAATGCAACTTCTCCAGTCCTCAAAGAGTCAAAGTATAAAAAAGTCTTTTGCTCATGCCAAAAAGATTTTTCCGGTTCACGATTCAAAATGCAAAAAAACAGCTTTGTGAAATAATACTATTATTTCATGACTATCTCTGAAAAATGTGGATAGATTTGAGAGCGTTAAACAGATTTATTTTACACGTCTGTTCCACCTATATTCAAATTCAAAGATAAAATGCACTGAGCGGGGCATATCCTTTTTGGGCCATAAGGTTATCCCAATCTTCGGGCAATACTATTTTAACTGTGGAGTAACCGCCGCCGGGCATAATCTGCACTTTGTTACGAGCCGCATCTCCGGTTATAATCATGGCGGTCATTCCGGGCTGCATCACAGGAATAGTCATCATCTTATCCTCATCGCACCCTTCGGGAACGGCATACCATGCCGGAATGTCAGTCAATGCCGCGTCCTCGGTTCGCTGAATACGCTTCTCATACCGGCTAAACGGGAACTTTTCGGGCTCTATACGGCTGCCTGGATTGGCGAAGTAGTTGGTGAATGTACGCTCATATAAGGGGCGGCGAGAGGTTGCTATCAATGTAGCTTCAAGGCTGTCGAAGTCCGAATATTTCTGACTGAGAATCCGGGCTATCGGTTCAGTCATCATCACAGTCCGGTATGTGTACTGTTTCCGCTACCCAAAGCAAACTGGCAACGCTCTGTTATATCCCATGCCATAAGCTGCATTATGCGTTCAGGGTCGTCAGTCGATGGAGTCATATTGTTACCCCACATTAGGGCTGACGATACCGTGACGGCATTGTCGCTAAGATTCAGTCCTGTTCTTACATGATACGGTTCCCATCCGATCCGTTTGCAGGCTGCTTCGTCCTCTACAAGACACCACGGCATCAGATAACCGAATGTACCCATACGATCCCGCTTCACATAATAGCCGGACAGATTTTTCAGCGCAAGGTTCATAAACCGTCCTATCGACATATTGGCCTCCTCGGATATTTCACCCTGACCACAATCAATTCCCAACTGCCGTGCAACAGGTCCGTTCAGCCAACAATATGGATTCCATGCGTGAGTGCTTGCAAGGGTACGCCGGAAATCTGGAGCACCCATAGCCTTGGTCATCGCAATCAGCAGGGGCATATATTCCGGTTTGCAGCCGGCCATCACACCACAAGCAGCCACATGAATAGCCAATGTGTTTCGGTGTGCAATAGGGAGCGTGGCGATATGAGTGTCATAGCTGACACCACCGAATTTGAGAAACTCGTTGATACGTTCCATTGTCGGCGGCACAACAGGAAGACCGTCGCCCCAGTTCATTTCATTGAAATACCTATTTATATCATCAATAGTACCGCTATATACAGCAGCACGGCAATCAACAAATGCAGCGTTGCCGGAAGTCTGATACTCGGCATCGTCAATCGGACGAGTAAGAGCCTCTTTAATCTGTGGCCACAGGACATTGCAGGTATTCGCGCGCAATGTTTCCTCGCTATCTGCCGTAAATGCTCCGGGATATTTGGCAACACGCGACACTCTTACACCATTATTCGCAGACGTTATGGCTACCTGTTCCGAAAAACCGGGACCGGCAATTGTTACCGACGGAATACCGATATATTCAGCGGCTATGCTTGAACCGGTTTCTTTGGGAGTACATAGTCCGCAGCCACCGTTGCCGCTTATCACGGCATCGACTCCCAGTTCTTTCAATCTGTTCTGAAAATCCTCCACAGATTTCCTGTGTATGCCGGGACCGGGGAAAACTCCGGCTGAGCCGATTTCGCTAAGGACATAGACCTTTGCTGTAGGATATTCTTTCAAAACCAGCCGTTTCAGTTCGGAATGAGTCACTGACGCCATGAAACTGCCACCTACGATAGCAATTGTCTTACCATCGAGTGATTTCAAACGGGGAGCCTGTTCGATAGGTTTGACGGATGCTGTGCCTACCGGCGAAACAACATTGTAGATTTCACCTACGGGCATTTGTCCGCCATGTTCTTCAATCAGACACACGTTGTCATTACAGTTTAATACTTGTGAATATGCACAAGTGGAGAAATATAAGGCTGCGGGCAGAAAAAACAATTTGTTCATTGGCAATTATCTTTAAAATGTAGAAATCTAATTTATAGATGTTTGACAAGTCCAAAAGTTTAATTCTAATGGTTGAATATTATAAAACTTATATATCTGCCTCTTCGTAAACTGCGGGAAGCATAGTGACTTGTGTACCTATATTTTACGGAACACAATATCTGATGATATGTACTCGTTATTTGGGGTAGATAAGACTATGTGAATATGAATGTAGAGGAACTTAGAGATTATTGTTTAAGCCTACATGGAGCCGAAGAAAATGCCCCGTGGACTGAACCTAAATACCAGATGCTTGTAACTTTTGTTGCAGGCGGCAAATGGTTTTGTCTTGCCGACATTGATAAGAAATTTATAGATGTAAAGTGCGCCCCAGAGCAGATTGTTGAAATGCAGGAAAAATATCGCGGAGCGTTTCCGGCATGGCACATGAATAAAAATCATTGGCTCGGTGTAGAACTTGAATCAGATGTGCCCGACGATGTGATATGCCAACTGCTCAAAGGCGGCTATGAACTGATTGTAAAGAGTTTTTCGGCAAAGAAGCGGAAAGAATTGGGATTGATGTGAATGTTATCCTTTACAGGAAACCTATTTGTGGGAGATAGAATTCATTATATACGTGAGTTCGGGATAAGAAAGTATCATTAAAAATTGGTAATCACTGAATTAT
>JAJPZU010000088.1 GCA_021204165.1 Prevotellaceae bacterium | reverse complement strand
TCTTTTCAAGCTATGGTATATAGGCTCCTCCCCTAAGTTAGGGGAGGTGTCGCGTAGCGACGGAGGAGTCTGTCGCGAACATCCACTAAATATAAAAATATATACGAGGAGTCTGCCGAAAACAACCGTTAAATACACATGATGAGTTTGTCGAAAACACCTTGCTAAATATATACGAGGAAATTAATAGTATTAACTATATGCGGACAATATGTTTTCAGGGCATTGTTTATATTAATATAATGTGCTTTCTTTAAGATTAGAAGAATTGTTGAAAATATAAAATGCAGGCTAATTTCGAGAAATCTCCAAGGACGCGATACCGCTTTCTATACCCCTGTTTCTTTCATGTTTGAAATATGAAAGCTCTTCAGACAAATAACTCTTCACTTTTTTGGTGCAGAACTTATTTTGTTTTACCTTTGCAGATGCAGGTATTATTGCATGTAAAAGAGTTAATGACGAATCTATAAACACAAATTTATACCTAATATATTTATATGAGTTTAAAAATCATCGTACTCGCGAAGCAGGTTCCCGACACACGTAATGTCGGACCGGACGCGATGACCCCGGAGGGTACTGTAAACCGTGCTGCTCTTCCAGCCGTTTTCAACCCTGAGGACTTGAATGCCTTGGAACAGGCTTTGAGATTGAAAGATGCCAATCCCGGCTCTACTATTACAACGCTGACAATGGGTCTGCCGAAGGCGACAGAAGTGCTGCGTGAGGGACTTTTCCGTGGTGCAGATGCCGGATGTCTGCTTACCGACCGTGCGCTCGGTGGTGCTGACACCCTCGCGACAAGCTACTCGCTTGCTCAGGGTATAAAGAAGATTGGCGACTATGACATCATTCTTTGCGGTCGTCAGGCTATTGATGGCGATACAGCGCAGGTGGGTCCTCAGGTGGCAGAGAAACTTGGGTTGACTCAGATTACTTATACAGAAGAGATTCTGGAATGTACAAACGAGAAGATTGTGGCAAAACGTCATATTGACGGTGGTGTGGAGACTGTAGAAGGCCCTATGCCTATCGTGGTGACAGTCAACGGAAGCGCGGCTCCTTGTCGCAGCCGTAATGCCAAGCTCGTGATGAAATACAAGAAGGCGAAGACTACAACTGAGATTGCAGCCCTCTCTGACGAGGAGAAAGCATTCTATGAGGCTCGTCCTTATCTTGTGATGCAGTCGTGGGGTGCAGCAGACATCGAGGCTGATCCGGAGCAGATTGGTAAGGTGGGTTCGCCTACTAATGTGAAGGCTGTGAAGAATATTGTCTTCAAGGCAAAAGAGAATAAGACGCTGACTTCCAGCGATGCAGATGTTGAAAGTCTCATTGTTGAACTGTTGGAAAGCAACACCATTGGCTAATATTTAAGTTCTTTGGTTTATGGATTCCTGCATTGTGTCCGGGCAGACCGGTTGGTCTTGTGCCGGGAATGTGAAGGCGGAGAACATACGATTTTTTCTGAATGTCCGCTGTGGTGAATCGTAAACGAGTCAGCTTAAAAATTAAAAAACGAAAGAAATGAACAACGTATTTGTATATTGTGAACTTGAAGGCAACAAAGTTGCTGACGTAAGTTTGGAGCTTCTTACAAAAGGCCGTAAGCTGGCAAATCAGCTTGGTGTGCAGTTGGAGTGTGTTTGCATCGGTTGCGGACTCGACGGTGTGGAGAAGCAGGTAATGCCTTTTGGTGTTGACAAAGTGCATATATTTGATGCAGAAGGACTTTTCCCTTACACATCACTTCCTCATACATCGGCTGTGGTAAACCTCTTCAAGGAGGAGCAGCCGCAGATTTGTCTTCTCGGAGCCACAGTAATCGGTCGTGACCTCGGTCCGCGTGTGTCTTCGGCTCTTCATTCCGGACTTACTGCGGACTGTACTCAGCTTGAGATTGGTGACTTCGACATGAAGGTGAAGGTAGATGGTGCATTCGTTGACAAGCACTATGAGAAGCAGCTCTATCAGATTCGTCCGGCATTCGGTGGCTCAATCATCGCTACAATTGTCAATCCGGAACACCGCCCTCAGATGGCTACTGTCCGTGACGGTGTGATGAAGAAGGAGGTTCTTGACGAGAACTATCAGGGCGAGGTGATTCGCCATGATGTGGCAAAATATGTGCCTGAGACAGACTATGTGGTGAAGGTGCTCGACCGCCATGTAGAGAAGGCTAAGCACAATCTTAAAGGTGCCAACATTGTGATAGCCGGAGGCTATGGTGTAGGTTCCAAGGAAGGCTTTGACCAGTTGTTTGAACTGGCAAAGGAAATCCATGCAGAAGTCGGTGCCAGCCGTGCGGCTGTCGATGCCGGATGGATTGACCATGACCGTCAGGTTGGACAGACCGGTGTCACTGTGCGCCCTAAGGTGTATATTGCATGTGGAATTTCCGGTGCAATCCAGCATATTGCGGGCATGAAAGACAGCGGCATCATCATTTCCATCAACAGCGACCCTAATGCTCCGATTAATCAGATTGCTGATTATATCATCAACGGTACTGTGGAGGAAGTGGTGCCTAAACTGATAAAATATTATAAGAAGAATAGTAAATAAGCTTTGAGGTAGATTAGAAATTTATGGCAAATTCATATACAGATTATCCTGAGATAAAATTCCACATGGAGCACGAACTGATGTCTCGTATCGTGGAACTGAAGGAACGCAACTATGCGGATAAAGATCAGTATGACTATGCGCCTCAGGATTTTGAGGACGCAATGGATTCATACGACAAGACATTGGAGATTGTGGGTGATGTCACTGCAAATGTGATAGCACCGAATGCCGAGGCTGTGGATGCCGAAGGCCCTCATTGCGAGAACGGACGTGTGCGCTATGCCGCAAAGACATACGAGAATCTGGATGCAACCATCAAAGCCGGCATGAACGGAATGACCATGCCTCGCCGCTACGGTGGTCTTAATCTTCCTATTACTGTCTATACGGCTGCAAACGAGATTATCTCTGCCGGTGATGCCGGTTTTGAGAATATATGGTCATTGCAGGACTGTATAGAAACTCTCTATGAGTTTGGTGATGAAGATCAGCGCAAGCGTTTCATCCCTCGTGTTTGTGAAGGCGAAACGATGTCAATGGACCTTACAGAGCCGGATGCCGGCTCAGACCTCCAGTCAGTCATGCTCAAGGCAACCTATTCAGAGGAAGAAGGCTGCTGGCTGCTCAATGGTGTGAAGCGTTTCATCACGAATGGTGATTCGGATATTCATTTGGTTCTCGCTCGTTCAGAGGAGGGCACAAGAGACGGTCGCGGTCTTTCCATGTTTATCTATGACAAGCGTCAGGGCGGTGTGAATGTGCGCCGCATAGAGAACAAGCTCGGTATTCACGGCAGTCCTACTTGCGAACTTGTATATAAGAATGCAAAAGCAGAATTGTGCGGAGACCGTAAGCTGGGTCTTATCAAGTATGTCATGGCTTTGATGAACGGTGCACGTCTGGGCATTGCAGCACAGTCGGTAGGTATCGAACAGGCTGCATACGATGAAGGTCTTGCATACGCAAAAGACCGCAAGCAGTTCGGCAAGGAAATCATCAACTTCCCGGCTGTCTATGATATGCTTGCCCTGATGAAGGCGAAGCTTGATGCCGGACGTTCATTGCTTTATATGACAGCGCGCTATGTCGATATATACAAGGCTCTCGATGATATTGCCCGTGAGCGTAAGCTTACTCCGGAAGAGCGCAAGGAGCAGAAGACATACGCTAAGCTTGCCGACTCGTTCACTCCGCTTGCAAAGGGTATGAACTCTGAGTTTGCAAACCAGAACGCATACGATTCTATCCAGATACACGGTGGTTCGGGATTCATGCTTGAATACAAGTGCCAGCAGCTCTATCGCGATGCTCGTATTACAAGTATATACGAAGGAACCACACAGCTTCAGACTGTGGCTGCCATACGTTATGTGACCAACGGTACTTACATGAGCGTTATCCGTGACTTTGAGGCGCAGCCTGTCGCTCCTGAATACGAGGATTACATGAAGCGTATCAAGGAAATGGCATCCAAGCTTGAAGCAAGCACAAATGCTGTTAAGGAGGCTGACAGTCAGGAACTTCTTGACTTCTGCGCACGCAAGCTTTATGAAATGACAGCTTACACAGTGATGTGTCATCTTCTTCTTCAGGATGCGCAGAAAGCTCCGGAACTTTTCGCAAGGAGCTTGAACGTGTTCGTGAATTATGCAGAAAGTGAAGTGGAGAAGCACTTCACCTATATCCGTAAGATGGATGTGGCACAGCTTGACAACTATCGTTACACGGTAGCAGAGGCTTAATCACAATCTGATATAGAGTAAAGGCGGCAGGAGCTTTTTTTCTGCCGCCTTTTTTGTAAACACTTGTTGCTTTGTGTCGTCTTTTGTCTGTTTCTGCGGTGCTTTTGTGAATCCGTATATGCCATTTCCCAAGATGCCTTCCTTTACTTGTTTTTGCGGCCGACTTCTTGTGTGATTTGTTGTATTGTTGTAACTTTCCTCTAAAGAAAAAGGAGATTCTTTATTTTGTCGGTGTAAAATCTCACAGTTTTTATCTAACTTTGAAACTCAAATAAATACGATACAATACTTTCTTACTGGTTAAAGCATTATGCGTGGACTGCTATACATCTTTATTCTTTTTGTCGTTGCCGGTTGTGGCTTTTCGGAATCCCGTCCGAGAGCACTTGATGAGGCTCAGCGTCTCATGCAGAGCGATCCTTCTACCGCCTTGTCAAAGCTCAATGGAGTAGATGTGTCGGATTTTCAGGATTCCGCGACAATGGCACGATGGGCACTTCTATATAGTGAGGCGATGGTTGTCAACAGATTGGCGGCTCCTACCGATACCATTGTCAATATCGCCATAGACTATTACGAAAGGCATAATCAGATTGATGAGCTTCAGAAAGCGTTGCGTCTTAGGGCTTTGATTCTGTCATCCGGTGATTCGGATGCGCTTGCTACGGCTCTTTATCTTCAGAAAGAAAAGGAGTTCTTTTTATATAAGGAGCGGACTAAGCGTGAACTGTATATGTTTGTCGGCATTATTATCCTGCTTGTCGCAGCCGGCATGATAGTATGGATGCGTCAGCGCATGAAGCTGCAATCATTGCAGCATGACGCTTTGATGGCTGAGGCTTCCGGACTGAAAAGCCGGATTGAAGCCGGACGGGAGAATATTGGTAGGCTGGAGGCAAAATTGCACGGACTGCTTGAAAATCGTTTTACCCTGATTGATTCGCTTTGTCAAACCTATTATGAGTCACAGGGAACCAAGAGTGAGCGAAAGGCGATAATTGACAAAGTGAAGAGTGAGATAGAATCAGTACGCACTGACTCATTCTCGGAGTTGGAACAAACAGTGAACGACTGCCGAGACAACCTTCTTTTCAAAGTCAAGGATAACTATCCCGACATCAAAGCCGAGGAGTATCAGCTTCTGGTGTATCTTGCCAGTGGACTTTCGACACGTACAATCAGCCTTCTTCTTGGTGAATCTGTCGATGTAGTCTATAAGCGTAAATCAAGGCTTAAAGCCCGCCTTAAATCACTTGTTGAGCCTGTCTTTCCCGACATTATGACCGTTTTCTGACCCTGTTTTCTCTTTGGTCAGACTTTTTCCGGATGCTCATGCTCAATTGTTTGAACGTCAGTGTGTTGTAATCTGTGCGGTCAGACGATTATTTTGGAACTTTAGAGCTTTTGTGAGTAATTTTGCACATAAAATTTTTACTCACATGAACGCTAAAATCTTTATTTCATTTCTTTCTGCTCTTCTCACTGTGAATCTGAGTTGGGCACAGAATCAGGAGGCGGCTGACAGCCTCGCTTGCAAACCACAGGAGAGCATGGAAGTCGAACATACAGACCTGCTGACAACGACAGACAGTCTTGTGCGCGAATTGCAGGAAGTAGTAGTAACTGCAAAACAACCTGTGACAAAACTTGTTGGTGCTACACTCGTATCCACTATTCCCGGTTCCGACCTTGCCAACCTTGGCAATGCCTTGGATGTGCTTGCCCAACTGCCGATGATTAAGGTGCAAGACAATACTGTCAGCGTCATCGGCAAAAGCAATGTGGAAATCTATATTGATGGGCGACCGATGGATGGAAGTTGGGAATTGCAACAGATACTTTCGTCCAATCTGAAGAAAGTGGAACTGCTTATGGCTCCCGGAGCAGCTTACGGAAGTGCGACTGGAGCTGTTCTGAGAATCACTACCAGACGTAACTTTGTGAAAGGACTGTCGCTTACCGAGCAGCTCCAACTTCAACGGTGTCGGAAATGGTCTGTGATGGACAATCTTGGATTGAACTACAGAGCAGGAAGCTGGGATTTCTTTCTGAACGGAATAATAAACCGCAACAACCTTCTTGTCAAAGGTTCTACTACCAACAGCCTTGTGTATGAAGAGAGAGAAACTGTGGTGGGAAGCAGTCAGCGTAATTTGTATCCCACGATAACAGGCATGATAAAGGCCGGGTTCAACTATGCGAAAGATTCACAGTTTTTCGGTGCATACTACCGTTTGAGTCCGGAGCATGGCGATTTCAATAATGCAGGAACTGAGTGGCTTGATAATAACCCGCTGTTGAGTCGCGAAATAGATAAACGGATACGTGCCCACAGCCATTTTGCATCTGTTTACTATGAAAACACCTTTGCCGACAAATATCTTCTCCATTTCGACGGTGACTTCAAAACCTCGAAAGCCGATAATAGAGTTGCCACAACCTATCCCGATACAAGTGCGGACGATGTGAACTCCACGGATTGCAGAAATTCAACGTTCTGGGCGGGAAAACTATATCTGAGATGTCCGCTTTGGAACGGAGATTTTACTGTCGGCACACAGGACAGCTATACACATACGACTCTCGATTATCGTATGTTGAACAATAAGGTGGGAGAATACATTCCGTCGTCCTTTACTGATGCAAGGCAGACATCTTCTGCTTTATTTGCATCATGGGCGCGGATGTTAGGACGGTTCTCTCTTTCGCTTGGAGCGAGATATGAGTATGTCGATTATGATTTCAAGGTTGATGGCAAGCGGGATGAGAATGTAAGCCGCCGCGACCATCTGCTGACTCCCGACTTGTCGTTGAGCTGTTCTTTCGGCGATGACGCACAAATAAGTCTCAGCTACAGACTGCCTACGGTAAAGCCTCCATATTCCCAACTGACCGGTTCGCTCAGTTATGTCGGACTTCACGAAATAGAGGGCGGTAATCCTGCATTGCGCGATGGGACGTCGCACGATGTACAGCTGCTCGGTATGTGGAAAGGCTTTATGCTTCAAGCCAATTTTATGCGCAGTATCGACACCTACGCTTTTGTCAAGCAACTTTATCCTGCCGACAATCTTCAGCTATTGATGCACCCTGTGAATATCGACGTGTCGGCTTTGAACTTCTATCTTATCTGGAGCAAACCTATAAGCTGTTGGACTCCGAACATAACCGTAGGAATGTATCGTCAGTGGCTCACCCTTGACAATACAAACCATAACAAACCTATATTCTCATATTATTTTTACAACACATTAGCTTTGCCTCGTGGTTGGACGCTCACTGCCAACATCAACGGACTGACACAGGGTGATATACATACCAACCGTTTTTGTACGATGTGGTTCACAATGGACGCTTCGGTCAGCAAGACTTTTCTTAACAAGGCACTGACCGTAAAGCTGTCGGCAACCGATATATTCAATACTGTCAGAAACAATTGGACAATGAACACTTATGGCATTTTTGTTGACAAATGTCAGAGTTACGACCAGCGCGGTGTTTCGCTCAACGTCATCTATAATTTCCAGCCTCGCAAGAGCAAGTACAAAGGGGCTTCTGCGGCGGAAGAAGAACTGAAACGCTTATAGCAAGCAGTGCATACGGTTTATGATAATCGTATATGCTAAAACTTGGAACATTAAACAGACCTCTTTATTTCCAGACCTCTTTCATCCGATAAAAGAATAAACAATGAACTGGATGATTTCTATATTTATTATTGCATTGTCCTTTCCTTTATCCGCTTCTGCGCAAAGCAACGAAAAAGAAGAGCAGATAAATTTGTGGGGATATGTGGTTGACTCATTTCTGCAGGTTGGACTTGAAGGTTCAAAAGTGACTTTGATGACAGACGATGGTATTGTAGTAGATACGACTCGTACCTATATGTATGAGAATAATGCATTGTTTCACTTTTCTTTGCCGGCGAAGACGCAGAATATTATCCTGAAGGCAGAACATGAAGGGCATGAATCGGCTGATATAGCGATGAAAGTAAAATGCTATAAACGCACAAGGGATGTATATGCACCGTGGATTAATCTAAAGAAAAAAAGTTCAATGTTGGAACAATCTCTTGATGAGGTGGTGGTGAAGGCTTCGAGGGTACAGCTGGTATGGAAGGGCGACACGCTCGTTTACAATGCGGATGCGTTTAATGTGCCGCAAGGTTCCATGCTCGACGGACTCATTCGGCAATTGCCGGGTGTGACACTGAAAGAGAATGGGGAGATATTAGTAAACGGACGTAAAGTGGATTATCTTACGTTGAATGGTACAGATTTCTTCAAGGACAACAATAAAATGATGCTCGACAATCTGCCATACTATACAGTGAAAAATATAAAAGTGTATGACAAATGTTCTGATGTGAGCGAATTTCTGGGCTATGATGCCGAAAAGAAAGATTATGTGATGGATGTAGTGTTGAAACGCGAGTACTCTGTTGGACTTACTGTCAATGCAGAGGCAGGAGGAGGCACTGCCGAGCGGTGGATGGCGCGTGCCTTTGGTCTGCGTTTTTCCGACCATTCTCGTCTTACGCTCTTTGGCAGCAGTAACAATGTCAATGAAACGAGTCGTCCCGGAGAGAATGGCGAATGGCAAGTGTCAGACCCTGCTGATGGAATAACGAGGCATAACGAGGTGAATGCGAACTTGTTCAGCGAAGACCGTTGTAAGAATTGGAAAAATGAACTTGCCGTGACATTTACAGACAACGAGAATAACCGTCAGAGCCAACAAGAGAGCGAATATTGCTTGCAAGGCGGTGGGGAGTTTGCCCATCGTGGTCATCGTGGGCTTACGCACGATATGAGATGCAGTTTGACTAATACCTTCACTCATAACAAATCTACATCGCCTGTGTATCTAACCTCTTTAGTTGGGTATGACTATGGAAATAGCGATGCACAGCGGCAGGATAGTGCACGAGTGAGTGGTGATGCCGGGGCATTGTATCGTTTGGACGACAATGCAAAGCGGCATAGTGATGACCATCATGTATTTACAACCAACCATGTACTCGTGAAACTGCCTTGGGGCGACCACCTTAACATTCGCCTTGATGGTGTTTATAGCACACAGAGAGGCAGAAGTTTCTCCCATTACCTATTGAAATATGATGATGTCGGGCAATTGCAAGATTTACGTCGCCGCTACGAACCTCGCTGGTTTGAACAATACTACTGGCAAACCGAGGCTGAGTATGTTTTTCGCTTTTCACACGACTGGAATTTGGATGTCGGCTATAAATTCCGTCAGAGTCGTGACGCAGATGATGCACCATCCTACCGTTTAGACCGTGATACCTTATGGCTACAGCAAGTTCCATCAATTGATGTGCTGCCTTCTGTTCTTTCAGACGGACTGATGGATAAGGAAAATAGTCTTGACATAGTGACATGTGCAAGGAGGCACCAGCTCTCCGCCCGTATTTATTATTTGAAGAGCAGTGCAGAGTCCTATACTAACTTTGAACTGAAGATGCCGCTGATGTACGAGCGCGGATGCCAGCATTACCGGCGTGGCGATGTGGACACTAAAGTACGGAGAAGTCAAACGTTCTTCAACCCTGTCATTGGTTTTACGCGACAACTCCATAAACGTAATATCTATTATAGTGCATCGATTACGGCAGAAACCGTTTTGCCGGACATCACTAATTTGGTGGGATATGAAAGCCATTACGATCCGCTTAATACTAAAACGGGCAATCCGGACCTCAAACCGCAGCACACCTATAAGGCTATGGCATACTTTGTGAAGAATTGTCCGCGGTATGAACAGATGCTCTATACCTATTTCGATGCCTCTGTCACGACAAATCAGATAATGCCAGCGGTCTGTTACGACCGCAAGACGGGAGTCTATAGTCGCCGAGATGAAAATATCAATGGCAATTGGAGTACGTCTGCCGGCATTACATTCAATCGCGCCATTGATAAAGCCCGTAACTGGCATGTGGACAATGTGCTGTGGATAACCTACTCAAACATGGTTTGGCGAGGACAAGACTATTCGAAAGCAAGTGCTAAGATGGAACGTATCACTACACGTCATACCAAGATAGATGAGAAACTGACGTTTTCCTTCCGTGCCAACCCGAAATTCGATACCCGCTTGCATGGAGGTTTCGTCTATGGTCTGTCGTGGAGCGACCTTACATCATACGAAAATGCGCGTGTTGTCGATTTCTCCTGTGGTCTTGCAGTCCGTTGGTCACTGCCGCTTGGCTTCCGGCTTTCTTCCGACTTGTCGATGCTTTACCACAGCAATTATGAAAGTAGTGCGATGAACAGCCGCAGCTCTATTTGGAATGCCCAAATCACAAAATCGCTCTGTCACGACCGTCTGACGCTCAATCTCATTGCTCATAACATTCTCAATCGGGATGTACGCAATATTTGGAGAATTTCAAGCGAAGGTCATACCAATATTTCCTACAATTCTCTGCCTCGTTATGCTATGCTTGGTGTGATATATAAGTGGCATAAGTAAGAAAGACAATCATTCTACCACGGAATGGACTTGCGTCAATATCTTTTGCCCAACGAGATTTAGTACACTGTGCATACACGGAGCTTATCCCCATGCACATTGTCCGCCACACACGGGGACTACTTTATCCGAAGCCGGCATTCTCAAATGACGGATTGCCTCTGCTGAACTATTGACTACCTCTTGAAAAATTATTGAAGCATTGTTATGCGGAACAAAAAGACTATCTTTGCATTCCCGACAGAAAAGATGTAATAACAAAACAGCTGTAGAACATGTACGCAGACGTCATACTTCCGATTCCTTTTGATACTTTCACCTATTCGATACCGCGAGACATGGAGACCGTGGTGAAGAAAGGCAGCCGGGTGGTCGTGCCTTTCGGAAAGAAAAAGATTTACACCGGTGTGGTTCTTCGTGTGCATGACGATGCCCCGGCAGACGTTCTTGTCAAAGACATACACGAGGTGCTGGATGCCGTGCCGACGGTCAGTGACCGGCAGATTGCTTTTTGGCAGTGGATGGCAGATTATTATCTCTGTACCGTGGGCGATGTTTATAATGCGGCGATGCCCGCAGGCATGAAGGCCACTGAAAAGAAAGAAGCTGCGAGGAGGCGGAAAAAAGCTGTGACGGTGCAGGCTGAAGGGGTGAAGAACACACTGAATGCCGCACAGCAGCAGGCTTTTGAACAGATAAACGATAGTTTCCGGGAGAAAGACATCACCTTGTTCCATGGGGTGACATCGAGCGGAAAAACAGAGGTGTATATACATCTTATCGACAAATACATGCAGGAGGGAAAGCAGGTTCTTTATCTGCTTCCGGAGATAGCCCTTACCACGCAGATAACGGAACGTCTGCGCAAGGTCTTTGGCGACAAACTCGGTGTCTATCATTCCAAGTTTGCCGATGGGGTAAGGGTGGAAATCTATAGCCGTCTTCTTTCCGACAAACCCTATGGTCTGATACTCGGGGCGCGTTCCTCCGTGTTCCTGCCTTTCCGCAACTTGGGGCTTGTGATTGTGGATGAGGAGCATGAGACCTCCTACAAGCAGCAAGACCCTGCTCCCCGATACCATGCGCGGAGTGCGGCGATAATGCTTGCGCGTCAGTATGGCGCGAAGACACTGCTGGGTACGGCGACACCGAGTCTGGAGACTTTCCATCATGCTCAGAGCGGACGCTACGGGTATGTGCCCTTGATGCAGAGATACAACGACATGCAGCTTCCGGACATCGAACTTGTTGACATCAAGCGTCTGCGGCACCAGAAACGGATGAACGGTGCCTTCTCGCCTGTGCTGGTAGATGCCATAAGAGAGGCATTGAGCCGCCGCGAACAAGTGATTCTGTTCCAGAACCGTCGCGGATATTCGCCTTTCATCGAATGCCGTACATGCGGATGGGTTCCTCGTTGCGAACATTGCGATGTGAGCCTCACTTATCATAAAGGTACAGGAATGCTCACTTGCCATTATTGCGGACACACCTACGCACTGCCGCCCCGGTGTCCGAATTGCGAAGAGGCGGACTTCTCAACTGTCGGCATTGGTACGGAGCGCGTGGAGGATCAGATAAAGGAACTCTTTCCGGAGGCAAGCACATTGCGGCTTGACTTGGACACGGCGCGTACACGTGCTGCATACGAGCGCATCATCAGTGATTTTGCCAATCACGAAAGCGACATTCTTATCGGGACTCAGATGGTGTCCAAGGGACTTGACTTCGACAATGTGAGTGTGGTTGGTGTACTCGATGCCGATACGATGCTGAATCAGCCCGATTTCAGAAGCTATGAGCGTACATTCCATGTGCTTTCGCAGGTGGCAGGACGCGCCGGACGGAAGAACCATAAGGGGCGAGTGGTCCTTCAGACCCGCAGCGTGGATAGTGACATCATAGCGCAGGTGGTGGCAAACGACTATCATTCGATGTTCCAAGCACAGATGGAGGAGCGTCGCATCTTCCGCTATCCGCCCTTCTTTCGCCTGATATATGTCTATCTGCGGCATAAGGACAATCGTGTTTTGGATTCTCTTTCGCAGACGATGGCCTCGATGCTCCGTGAGGTTTTCGGCGACAGGATACTTGGTCCTGACAGTCCTCCTGTTGGGCGCGTGCAGTCTTTGTTCATACGTAAGATTGTGATAAAGATTGAGAACGGTGCGTCCGTAAGCCAAGTTCGCTCCGCCCTGTGTGCGGTCAGGCAGCAGATGCTCCATCTTCCTTCATCAAACGGACTGAATATTCATTATGATGTGGATCCTGTTTGATGATTTGCTCTGATTGTGTAGCATGTTTTCATAAGACTATTCATGTGTGTTTGGTGGGTGTGTTCTGTTCTCGACAGACTACTCATGCGTATATTAGCAGACGTATTCGACAGACTCTTCATGTGTATTTAGTGGGTGTATTTGGCAGACTCCTCCGTCGCTACCGCGCCACCTCCCCTAACTTAGGGGAGGAGCCTATATACCTATCGCTGAAAAGACTATGAAGCGGACGTATAGCACTGACACCCAATACGGTAACTTGGCTCCTCCCCTAAGTTAG
>JAJPZU010000079.1 GCA_021204165.1 Prevotellaceae bacterium | reverse complement strand
AAACAGTACATTAATATATGCGTAATGGCAGCGGTTGCAGCTGCAATGGTTTCGTGTGAAAACATGAAATCGGACGGAGTCGGGTTCAAAACCGTCGCTATAAATGATATGTATAAACTCGATGCCGAAGCCGACGACAATCCACTGGGTTACGAGATAACCACAGACATGATGTTCTTGCAGGCTGAGGACGAGAACAGAAAAGAAGTTTGTGAGAAAATCAATAAATGTATCATAAGCGAGTTCTTGAATCAAGATGAGTATGAAACTCCGGAAGAGGCAATCAGAAAATATATTGACGAGAAGATTGAATCGTATAAGCTGGATGTGGCTGATGTCTATAAAGAAGAAATGCAGAAGAACAAGGGTGGTGATGACGGCTATTTTTATGCTTCTTTTAATCATAACACTCATCTGAAAGGAGTTGCGTCACGTGGCTTCGACGGTATAATCAATTATTCTCTGACAGAAGACAGCTATTCGGGAGGTGCACATCCGGTCAGCTATACGACAATGATGTGCTTCAGTGTGGATAATGGTGAAAGAGTGCATCTTGAGGATGTATTCTGTGAGGGAAGTGACAAGAAGCTGGTTGAACTGTTGACAGATGAGCTAATGAAAGCAAAGAAAGTAAATTCCGTTGACGAACTGAAAAAAAGGGTTTTCTTGTCTTTGTCGATATGTTTGTTCCGGATAACTTTTCTTTGGGTCCGGACAGTGTGACTTTTTTCTATAATCAGTATGACATTGCACCTTATTCCGAGGGTACGACTTCTTTGTCGTTAAGTTATAAGGACATGAAAGGATTGCTGAGATAAGGTGTGTAAATTTTTAATAACAGAATAAAATGGAAATAATAGAGAAGTATTTTAAGAACCTTGACGAAAGACAGACGGAACAGTTGCGTAGCCTTTATGACTTGTACATGGACTGGAACTCCAAGATTAATGTGATTTCAAGAAAGGATATAGAGAATCTGTATGAACATCATGTGTTGCATTGTATGGGTATCGCAAAAATAATAAGATTCCGCCCCGGTACAAAGATAATGGATCTCGGCACCGGAGGCGGCTTTCCCGGCATTCCTCTTGCCATATTGTTTCCTGAGTGCGATTTTCATCTTGTTGACAGTGTGGGCAAGAAAATACGCATGGCAACAGAAGTGGCAAATTCCATAGGTTTGTCGAATGTCAGATTCTCACATTCAAGAGTTGAGGACATAAAGGACACATACGATTTTGTGGTGACACGTGCCGTAATGCCGCTTATAGATTTGATGAGAGTGGCGCGCAAGAATATACAGAGAAAGCCTATCAATTCCTTGCCAAACGGTTTTATTGCCTTGAAAGGCGGTGAACTTGAACATGAGATGGCTTCAATGCGCAATATCTGTACGACATGGGACTTGTCCGATTTCTTTGAAGAGGAATATTTCAAAACAAAGAAAGTTGTGCATGTCATTGTAAAGAACTAATGAGACGGCTATGATAACAATAAAGAAATTTCCTGTTTCGCCCATTGAAGAAAACACATATATTGTTTCGGACCAGACAGGAGAGGCAGTAATCATTGATTGCGGATGTGTTATAGAAGATGAATGGCAGAAGATACGGAAGTATATTGATGAGAACGGTCTGAAGCCGGTGCATCTTGTTTGTACACACCTGCATTTTGACCATGTGCTGGGCAATGGACTTGTATTCAGAGATTATGGGTTGAAGCCCGAAGCTTGTGATGCAGACCTTGTGTTGTATAATGACATTGATAGGCAATTGAAGATGTTTATGGGAGTGTCTGCAATAGGTTTTACTGATATGCCGCCTTTGGCACGCGCATTAAAGGAAAAAGACATTGTTACTTTTGGAACTCATAAGCTTGAAGTTTTGGAGACTCCCGGACACACTCCCGGAGGGCTCTGTTTTTACTGTAGAGAGGAAGATGCGCTTTTTACAGGAGACACCGTTTTCAAATGCTCGATAGGGCGGACGGATTTTGAAGAAGGAAATTACAGACAGTTGGTCGATGGCATCATGAATAAAATAGCCGTGCTTCCGGGAAAAACGAACCTATATCCCGGACATGGACCTTCTTCAACAATAGAATTTGAATGTAAGAACAACCCTTACTTTTGAAAGATAAATAAATTTCTGTCCGGATAAGTCTGTTAGAAAGACCGTCCGGACTGTTTTTTGGGTCTATGAGAAATCCCGTCATTCTTTCATTGATATGCTTCTTTTATGGCGGAAGTATATATTCGCAGAAGGCAAATCCAAAGAAGTTCGTGACGATAGCATTGGCTGGTGATATAATGATGGGAACAGATTTCCCTTCTGATGATTATCTGCCGAAGAACGGCGGACGTGATTTGTTTGCAGATGCAGCTCCGTTCATCAGGAAAGCGGACTGTGCGTTTGCCAATCTTGAAGGAACTTTGTTCGATGACAGCTGTACAATAAAGAAATGTGCAGTGCCTGAGTCGTGTTATATTTTCAGAACTCCTGTTTCTTATGCAACTCATCTTGCAGATGCCGGCTTCGATTATGGATCTCCGTGGAAAAAACTCGCAATAGCTACAAATCAGGATGCTTTAATTATTATAAGGCATTATTTTGTGGATAAAGCAAGCATCCATCCCTGTTTAGATGATTGTACCTAGCACACGAATCTATTTCCATAAGTCTTCATTTTCCCATTCCTTGCAAAATCCCATCGCGGCTATATCCACAGAAGGGAAATCCGACAATAATTCTGAAAGTTTTTCGTTGAAGTTGTTATTGGGAGAAACCGAAGAGAGAAAGTATTGGATTATACACAGGCGATAGTAAATTCGTTTCTTATCAGCTTTTGGGGTGTCTATCCATGCGTTTTTAGTCTTTTTTGGTTCGGCAGGATTTAGCATAAAATCTCTGTTCCATACTCTCGCATGGTGACAACACATATTGCGGAGGTTGGCAAGTACCGTCAGCCACGAGACAAAAACCTGTGGTTTCAGACCGAAATAACCTGCAATGCGCTTCATTAGTTGGTTGCTGGCTATATTGGAATAGATGTAGTTCAAATTACCGAAGGACAACACTTCCGTTATCATCCATGCAGGAGGGTAGTCCTCAATAAAATTTTGTTGAAAATCTTCAATGTAATCTTCCTTGCTTGAAGCTAATTCCTTTTCTATAATTGTCAAAGTTTGTTTGAACTTTTCCTGATTGGCAAAATATTCCGGCTTGGTTATCCAAAACTTCTCTTTCAATCCTTGACAACCGACATTTGCCAATACACTGCGAATGGCTACTTCTATTTTCTCTATTTCGTTGAAAAGGAGAATACGCAGTTTCTTGTCAAAGCGATAGAGCGTCAAGACTTGTTCGAAGGTAGTTTCCTCTTTTAGTACCAGATTTCTTTTGGGACTTTTATAAAAGGGATGGATGTATGCAGACAAACGATGATAGCCAATGTTCATCAGATAATTTTCCACCCTATGCTCATCTTTTATAAGCATCCCCCTTGATTTTAGTACTTGAACTATCTGTTCCGGAGAAGAGTACGGTTTGGCGAAACTTGTTTTCATATATGTATAATAAAAAAAACGACCCGCCGATTTGAGCATTGTGAAGAGGCTTGGCAGGTTCTAATGGTGCAAAGGTAGTAAAAATGTTAGAATAGCCAAATAATCTGGGGTATAATCACTAGAAAAACTTGAAACACAGATCGAATAGCTATATCTTCGCAAAACAAATCAGTATTCAATAGAGCATAAGTTGGAAATTCAATGTAATCACCACAAAGACTAAATAGTGGTACTAAAATGGCACTAAATTATAAAATAACTCTTTGTTGGTCGCTATAAAATATAGTAAATCAAATTATTGCAAAATTATATATCTTGTAGCCACTAAAAAACGCTTGCATCCGCTTCAAAACATGTTATAAGTTTTGAAGCGGATGCAAGCGTAAAGTTCCAATACATCTTTTTTATATATGTATGCGGAGTCTATGACAATCGTTTGACTATTTTACCAGAATCTTTTTCCCTTTTACAACATATACTCCTTTAGGAAGTCCGGAAATCTCATCCGAAGAAATCTTCTGAGCCACAATCTGTCCACTTAGGTTATACACGTCAATAGTTTCTCCTTCTTTCACCACAGAAGCGATACTTGTAGCTTCTCCATCTCCTACGTGATTGGAGGAAAGACGTGTAGAATTGCCTGTTGAAAGAGTAATGAAACATCTGGTTGCATGGAAACCGCTTTCAAAATTATCTACATTCACAAACACCGATTCTTCATTCGATTTTGCCGGTATGCCATACAATCCCTTTCCCGGAGTCTTCATCATGGCTCCTTCAAATGTGACTGTCACACCTTTTGTGTCTGTAAATGACAGTTTGGAAGGAGTTGCCACAATTTCCGCTTCGTTAGCGAGGAACTTCACGAAGCCTGTCTCACCTGTATAATATAGGATATAAGGCTTATTGGCTTCTATACCCTTGCTTTTACAGTCCGCAAAATTAAGCATAAGCTCGTCCCCGTTGTTTTCCACTCCTATGAGAGTCTCCAAACGGCAGGCATCGCCGAATGTAGCATTGACTTGTTCTGTCGTCATAGAAAAAGGAAGGCAGATTGTATTCCATCCATTGAACAGGTAACGGCTGACACTAACGTTGCGTACCTGACCGTCATAAGCTGTAAGCGATGTTCCGTTATAGGTACTTAGATAAAGCGTCTTGGTCTGAGCATTTACAAGCGTACTTCCACCTGCAATAAGAGCTGCGGCAAGACAAATCTTTGAGATAATGTTCTTCATAAGCTTACTTTTTAATTGTTTTTTACTATTTATGCTGATTTCTTTTGGTTTTGTTTCTATCCGTGAGAACGGGCAATTTCCTCAAATAGTCCGGCACATGTGTCTTCCAATATCCTTATCACATTCTCAAATCCTTCGTGCCCGCCGTAATAAGGGTCTGGTACATGATCCATCACCGTATTTTTTCTATAGTCCGTCATTCTTACCACCTTCTTCTCCTCGTCCAATCCCGGTGCCATATCTATAAGCTTGTCATAGTTGTGGTCGTCCATTGCAATGATATAGTCAAACATATAGAAGTCTTCTTCGCGTATGGGACGTGATATGTGCGTGATGTCATATCCGTGCCTTCGTGCGTGCATACGCATTCTGCTATCAGCTTCTTCACCTTCGTGATAACTGATGAGTCCTGCCGAATCCGCCTCGATTTCTTTTTCCATTCCGTTTTCGGCAATAAGCTTCTTCATTATTGTTTCAGCCATGGGAGAACGGCATATATTCCCCAGACATACAAATAATACTTTTTTCATATAGCAAAGATACGCATTTTTTGATATTAATAAAATTAGAAGCTGTTTTAAATTTATTTTCGAGTAAGTTCGAGACACTTGGAATGGCTTTTTTCCGGTGGCGAAGAGAAGATTTTAATTAAGAAAATTGCGGATAAAATAAAAGAACTGTGCAGAGAGAATGTAAAAACAGTGCGCTGAAAACTCAAATCGACTGTGTTGATTGTAAAAACGACACAGTCGATTTTGTAAACGACACAGTTGATTATAAAAACAACAGTGTTGATTTGAGATTTCAGCACACTGTTTTTAAGTCCTCTCTGCACAGATAAGATGTTTTCAGCGCATTGTCCGTATATAATTAATACGATGCGCTTTCTTTAAAATCAATCCTTTGCTAAATTTATGTTTAACGAAGGATTTGACGAAATGATATTTGGTTGAGGATTTGTATTTGACAGACTCCTCCGTCGCAGCTCCGGGAAATAAAAAAAAGAGTCAGCCGAATGAATCTTCGTATTAGTATGAAGCGTACAGGCAGAAAATTTCTAAATGGGATAGCTGGAATTTTCTAAAAACTTTTCTTGACAAAAAATCATGTAATATAAGAACCCTTGTTTTCCGGGAATCGCTTGGAAATTGACATATATCATTAAATTAATGATAATATGTATGTTTTCGTACACAATGCTTGACAATAATGTGAAAAACGCTATATTTGCATCGTGTTTTTCATAGTATTAGATTTAAGGTTAACAAAAGGTTTGGGGTAAGGCGTTACCCCTTTTTTTGTTCCTGATTTTGGAGGAAACTGAATCTGCCGGAAGTGTTTTGTGATAATATTCCATTTATCGATTGTTTTTCAGCGGATGCGAAGATTTCTCCAAAAGGAAGAGGCAAGCTTGCAAGGTTGCATGGTTCTCATGTCAGCAGCAAGAGTTGCCTCTTTTGGGTTTATGAATCGACAGTGTGACCGGCATTTTGTGGTTGCATACAATATTAACGGCTCAGCACCTTATTTCCTTATATGAAAAATCCCTATTACCTTTATTATGTGGGTAATAGGGATTGTCGTACTGTTATTCTTTTGTTCTTTTGCTTTCTCTTCTTGATTATTTGACGAACTTGTCAACTCTCAAGTCTTTTGTGTCAATCTTGCTTAATCCTCCTTCGCTTCTTCTCAGCTCCCGTGTATATCCGTTTAGCTCGATTTGTCCGGTTCCCGAAGCTTCTGCATCGATAAAGTCACATTCGGCATCAATGTCCATGTCTCCGGCTCCATTTGATTTAATCTGCAAGGAAGGACACTGCACAAAAGCATCTATATCCCCCGCACCGGAACAGTAGAACTCAATGTGACCAGTACTTGTCAGACTGCGAAAGTCGGCATCTCCGGCTCCCGATATGGACACAGCGGCAGAGCTGCACTGAATGTTCTGAGCCTTGATGTCGCCTGCGCCGCTGACTTCAATGGTAAGTTTGTCACACTCCATGCTGTTGATGTCTAAATCTCCGGCTCCTGATATGCCGATGTTCAGAGACTCAAATTTGCTTTTCTTCTTTATATCCACATCTCCGGCACCGTTTATCTTGATTTCATTCAGCAACGGTGCAGTGACTCGTAAGCGCACAGAAGGAATCGTTCCACCGGCATTTTTGATAGTCTGGTCTGTCAGTATTCCGTCATTGATGTCTATCTGGTAGCATTCAATTGCCTTCTCGTTTCCTTCCACACACACCTTGTACTCGTCGCCCTGTGTATATATAATATCGACATTGCTGTATGTGTGTATGGCATTGAAGTCTTGCAGGTCGAGTTCCTTGCTTACCACTTTACCCCATTTTTGGGAATCGACGAATCCTTTTTTCTTGGGTGAGAAATTCTTCGGATTGAAACCTGTGCATGACAACAGTCCTATTGCCGTCACGGCGACGAATGCAACTGCGATTAATGATTTTGCTTTCATAATATGGTCATTCTTTTTCTTGTTCTACTCCATAACTCTTGAATCTTTCCGCCACCTCTTCCATCGTGATTCCAAGAGTGCGCATGGCACGGAACACTTCAGGCAGCGATTCGTTCAGAAATTCTTTGCGGCGCATCGTGGCGATGGCTTCTCTTGCACCTTCTTCGACAAAATATCCGAGCCCTCTTTTGATGAATATGATTTCCTGCGCTTGCAGCCATTCGTATGCCCTTACGACAGTGTTTGCATTCACCTCCACTGTGGCGGCATATTCTCTGACAGAAGGGATGCGTTCTCCTTCGGGATATTTTTTAAGAAGAATATCGTCGCATAGCATTTCCGCTATCTGCAAATATATTACTTTTTTTTCTTTAAAATCCATTTTCTCAGTTTTTGTTCATATTACTTGTTACTTGTGCCTTGCAGTACAGGCGGTAAGAGTAGTACCAAAGCACTGCGCTTATGCCCAGACAGACTATCCCTCCTACGATAAAGATGCCATTTATGATTGCCGGCAGTCCGGCAGGTGCGATACACACTTCGAAAAAGTCTGCAATCTTGTCGCTGAACAGGATGACGCATGTGAAGAACAATATGGAAAAGACAAACTGCAACACCATAAGGAACAGGATGGTCAGAATGATATTGTATTTGTACTTTACAGCATTTCCGAATGCAAAAACGGATATAGACAACAAATGTGCCATCCAAGTGAAAAATATAACACTGTTTATATTTAGTAAACCGCCGCACTGCATTGCCTCTTCCCCGTCTTGCATGATGTTTCCGTCTTGGAATGGAAAAGAACCGGATAAAGCGCGTACATATAGCAAGGTGATGGAGTGGATTTCGTCTGTCGGGAACACCATGACGGAGAGTGTCGTGTAGATTGCATCGGCCGCAATGACGCACAGTCCGCAGAACATGAAGCTGCCCACAGTCATAAGAAGCGTGTGCCAGAGAAACTTCTCACTGTTGGTGGCGGGAATGGTCAGTGCGGATATACGTCCTTGCTTGTTGCGTAGCGGATGGTTGATACATCCGGCTGAAACCAGCAATATGAGGTTTATAAAATAGGAGATGGCAAGCATTGTGAATCCAGCGGTGTAACGGCTTGTTTCATCAGGAGCCACATCATCTTCCACCATCCATCTGATGAAGAAGGCGAATATGCTGATGGCAACGACACCTGCCAAGGTGACAATGGAAAGGCTATGATAGAAACTGCGGTTGATTGTAAGATCCCACTTGGCTACCTGTAAGAATCTCTGTTTATTGAAATTGTCCATGTTGTTCTTGATTATTTTATTCTTCATTTACTTGTTTTCTGATTTTGTCTCCCTCTGCCAGCAATGCGTTGAACAGCAGTTCCAGATTGACGGACGATTCGCTGTTCCCGTTGTTTGGCTGTATGCAACTGTATCCGCCCAACACCTGCTCCGTGTATATGGCATCGGAAGGAATGGAGTTGCGGTCTGTCTCAGTGAACAGCAGACGCTTCTCTATTGTGGATGTCGTGGCATTGAGCAGCACACGGTTGCGGTCTATGATGGTGATATGGTCAAGCAGCAGTTCCACGTCCCTTACCTGATGAGTGGATATGATGATGGTCTTGTCGTCTGTCATTCCCTTTGCGACCACTCTTCTGAACTGCGACTTGGAAGGGATGTCGAGTCCGTTTGTCGGTTCGTCCATGACAAGCAGTTTGGTGTTTGTGGCGAGTGCCATACACATGTAAATCTTTTTCTTCTGTCCCATCGAGAGTGCGCCGAGATTAAGGTCTTTGGGCATGTCAAATCCTGTAAGACACTCCTCCAGCAGCTTGTCACTGAAGTTCGGATAGAACGGCTTGATGACATTTATGTATTTTGAGAGGGGAATACTTGGCAAGTTATACTCTTCCGGAACGATGAACATTTCTTGCAGAATTTCCGGCTTACGCAAAGTGGTGTCAATGCCGTTGTTGAGTACTTGTCCTTTTTGCGGACGCAAAAGCCCCATCATCAAGTAGAGTAGGGTGGACTTTCCTGTACCGTTTTTACCAAGCAGCCCATATATGCCGCCTTCTTTGATGTCTAATGAGAAGTTATCGAAGACATTGAAGCCTTTCCTATAACCATAACTGATGTTTTTAATTTCTAACATAGAATATAATTGTTATTTAGTTTGTTTACTGCCTTATTAGTGTAATAGTCTAATAGTACACTACAAAAGTATATTTTTTGTTCGTCGCAAATACAAAACGAATGGCTTTTTAACACGAATTTAACACTTTGTGCGAGATATTGCGGTTAATTCTTTGTTTCGGCATGTTTTGTGTACTGTCGGACATTACAAGAACAGCTTAATTTGAACGCATTCACAGACTCCGCTAAATATACAAGAGGAGTCTGTGAAGTACACAAACTTTAATTATATAAATCGGTGCATTTTATATAACAATTATAGAAACAGCATCAAACACTCCGGAGATTTCTTCCTTTTTCATACATACATTGTGTACCTCCTTTTTTGTTCTTATCTTTACACCTCATTTGTAAAAGATTGGTTTCGGAATGGAAGAACATGATGCAAACCGGATGTGGGAAGATGTCGAGAACATATTTTTCTCGGCAAACACATTACGGTATAAATACACATATTATTATAAGCTGCTGAACAGAGTCTGTATAGAGCTGGTGAGACCGCTGGCTGCGGACTATACGGACTTCTTTTCTCGGTTGCAGGCTGTGTGCCGAATCACAGAACATCCGTTGCGGAATGTGGACGTTTTCAGACGGAGAGCGCGTAGGGTGATGGACGAAAAAGAAGAGGCGAAGGAGGAGGCTTTTCTCGTGGATGCCAAAGCCTTTATGGAAGCTCTGGCAAAGTTTACCCGCACCCGTGTACCGATGAAGCTGACACGCAGCCTGCCCGACAGGCTTGTGTGCCCGGCTGTAGATGCGGCAAGAAGCAGGCGCAGAAAACGCTGCCGTTTTGTGGCTGTCGGCAAAGACGACAGATTTATTCGTGCTGTCAGCAGAGAACTTCCGGGCGAAGAGGTTGTGAAGGTGGATTTTACGCTCAACAATCATACTTTGTCCGCAGCGTCACTCATTGAACGGGACATGCAATTTAATGCCGTTGACTTCACCATCGATACGGAGGGAATTGTCTATCCTCGCATAATCGTGGTGAATCCGGATTTTCTGCTCGACATAAGTACGCTCACCTCTTGCGTAAAACCATACGGCAGCAGCCCTTTCAATTATTTTCTGAAGAAGTTTGATGATGTCCGCACTTCATCCGCCATATTGCTCGGACAGCTTGCCAATCAGTTTCTGGACGATTGTGTAAATAACAAGGAGGCGGCCTACAAGTCTTCCATGAAGAAGGCTTTTCGCGACTATGCGCTTGAATTTTCCGCTTGCCGGGATATTGACAGACAGTTCTTTGAGGAATGCGAAAGACAGTTTCTGAACATCAAGCAAACGGTCGGCTCTTTCTTTTCCAATCCCGACTTTGCCGGCGACAAGAATAACATCCTGCTTGAACCGTCATTCTTTTGCGAGACGCTCGGTCTGCAGGGACGAATGGACTTCCTGCAAGGCGACTATAAATATCTGATAGAGCTGAAGTCAGGAAAGATGGACGAGTATCTGAAACGTCCGCGCGAAGAGCATCTGTTGCAGATGATACTCTACAAAGAGGTGCTGTACTATAACCTCGGAGTGAACAGGCTGGCTGTGTGCGGGAGTCTGCTGTATTCCAAATACCCGATGCTGCAAGAACAGCGTTCTGTGTCGGATATGGTTTGGGAGGTAATGACGTTGCGCAATCACATTGTGGCTCTCGAGCGATTGTTGTGCGAGGGTAAAGGCAGGAAATATGTTGAGCTGCTGACTCCTGAGAAACTGAGAAAAAAGATTGTGAACGAGAAGTTCTGGACTCAATGGTGTGAACCCGCCATCCGGAAAGTGCTGGAACCGCTACAACGGATGGACGACCTTACGGCCGATTACTTTCATACGTTCCTGCAATTTGTGGAGCGTGAACAGTTTCTGGCAAAGGTGGGAGACGGACGAGTGGATTCCACCCGGGGAATGGCAAGCCTGTGGAATGCAGACACCGATGTGAAAAGAGAGAACGGAGACATAATCGACGGACTGAAGATTCAGGACATACGCTATGGAGAGGAGGGGGCAGTGGAGGCTGTGGTACTTTCTGTGCCGGACGATGAATATTCCCGACCGAACATCCGCGTAGGCGATACCATCATCCTCTATCAGCGCGAAAATGCCGATGATACGGCTGTCAACCATCAGATAATACGTGGCAATGTGGAGGAATGCACCGATTGCCGACTGAGTCTGCTGCTGCGCTACAAGCAGCGGAACTCTGAAATCTTCAAGAGCGGTTCCACCTTTGCTGTGGAGCATGACTACATTGAGTCTTCGTTCCATTCGCTCTATACCGGTTTGTTTGCGCTTGTCACCGCTCCGGCTTCCCGCCGGGAATTACTGCTGTGCCTTCGTTTTCCCGAGACGGATGCGTCCGTCTCCCTACGCGGAAGCTATCTCAACCGGCAGATTGACGACTTAGTGCTCCGTGCAAAACAGGCAAAGGACTATTTTCTTTTGGTGGGACCTCCGGGAACGGGCAAGACCAGCGTGGCACTGAAGTCGATGGTTGAAGAGTTTATTCAGGAAGGGAGCACGATGCTGCTGCTTGCATACACCAATCGCGCGGTGGATGAAATCTGTGCGATGCTTGACCATATCGAAGGCGGGTGTCCCGACTACATCAGGATGGGCAAAGAGCTGATGTGCGCTCCGTGTTATAGAGACAAACTCGTAGGGCGCGTGATGGAGAAATGTGCAACCCGGCAGGATATTGTGAAGCGGCTGTCCGGGGTGAAGATTGTGGTCGGAACAGTAGCGTCGGTCAGTGGAATGCACAGTCTGTTCGATTTGAAACATTTCGATGTGGCTATATTCGACGAAGCCTCCCAGATACTCGAGCCGCAAATACTGGGGCTTCTCTGCGAACATGACGAGGACGGACATTGTGCAATCGACAAGTTCATCATGATTGGTGACCACAAACAGCTCCCTGCCGTTGTCGTGCAGGAAGAGGAGCAGACCGCCGTGGCTTCTGAACGCTTGCGCAGCATTGGTCTGAACAACTGTGCAGACTCGATGTTTGAACGTCTGCACCGTTTTGTGGATAAACACAAAGACAGATGTGCCGGTGTGGTCGGATTGCTGAACAGACAGGGACGGATGCACCCGGATATAGCGTCATTTGCCAGCAAATATTTCTATTCAGACCGGCTTATCGCCGTACCGGTGAAACATCAGACAGAATGTCTTCCATACACGGAATATACGGACAATGAAAAGTTGGTAGCTGCCTGCCGCATGGTCTTCATGGACATTCCGCTTCCTTCCATAGAGGAGAGGCAGCCGAAGTCGAACATGAAGGAGGCGGAGAAGATTTGTGAGATTGTGAAGACGCTTGTTGCTTTGTCCGAAAAGAACGGTGTGCCGTTTTCTCCGGCCGGACAGATAGGAATAATTGTGCCTTTCAGAAGACAGATTACGATAGTGCGCAGACAATTGGAGTGTGAAGGTGTGGAAGACGCACGAGATATGTTGATTGATACCGTGGAACGGTTTCAGGGGAGTCAGCGCGATGTCATAATATATGCCACGACCATCACTCAGCCGTATGAGCTTGACATTCTTTCCAATATAGTGGTTGTTGACGGGAATATCATAGACCGCAAGCTGAATGTGGCTGTGACACGGGCGCGCGAGCAACTGTTCATCTTGGGATACAGACCGCTTTTGATGCGCAGTCCTATATATCGGGAACTTATCGTGTATGCGGAAAACTCATGTAGTGTCGTGAAGTAAACGTGGTGTAAAGAAAAGTTTGAACCGTTCCTTGCCATATATTTTACCATCTTATCGGAATAGGAGAGTGACAAAGATGGAGAATAACATGGCATGGACGGATACAAAATAAAAGCGGCTAAAGCATTGCTTTAACCGCTTTTATTTTGTGGGCGTTGACGGATTCGAACCGCCGACCCTCTGCTTGTAAGGCAGATGCTCT
>JAJPZU010000071.1 GCA_021204165.1 Prevotellaceae bacterium | reverse complement strand
GGCTCCTCCCCTAAGTTAGGGGAGGTGGCGCGGTAGCGACGGAGGAGTCTGTGAGAACAACCTACTAAATATACATGAAGAGTCTGTCGAAGACGCCAAAAAACCATAAAGTGCTGACTCCTGCAATATGGAATCAGCACTTTATGGTTTATCAGAGACAGACAATCTTCAACAGAGGATGTAATCAACAGCTATTGAAGTGCCTACAAATTAACATGTATATCTCAACATGCAATATGTGCATGGGATAATTGCTTACCAATACACCATTTACTACAATTTTATTTGCAATTAAAACACCCCAAGAACAAGCCCCTATGACTACATGAATTTAGCTTTAACAAACTGCGGAACTTTCCACATCATCTTTTCAACCTTGGTAATCGTTGCATTCATGCCATGTGAGTGGTACATGCGTATATCCTCATTCCACATCTGTTTCCTGCGTGCCTTGTCGGTACTCATGCCCCCCATACGCATCTTCACAATATATTCATGCAGATAAGCCACGGTGATATCTCCACCAAGCAAATAACGGAACAGCAAATCTGAATCGGCCGCAATCCTGTAGCTTTCATTGTACAGTCCGCGTGTCATCATCGCTTCCCTACGGATATAGCAAGTCGGATGCAATGGTAGCCATCCATGACGCACCTCCATAGTCTATAAGTGCCGCCAATCCATTTTCGCACCACCTTACCGGTATTCTCAGGATGTACGAATAAACCGTCCCCATATAGAAAATCAGCACGAGTAGCCTCCAACTGCTTCACAATGTTAGTGACAGTATGCGGAGAATACAAGAAATCATCTGAATGCACCAGTCCTATATAGTCACCTGTCGCCATTCTGATACCCTTGTTAATAGCTTCGTACATTCCGCGATCCGGTTCAGAAATAAACTTAACTTTATCATCATGTCCATCTATCGCTTTACGAATAGTCTCTACCGAGCCGTCTGTAGAAGCACCATCCACAATGATATATTCAATGCCGGGATAATCCTGCGCCAGCACGCTCTCTATAGCACCGCCTATCGTTTTCACACGGTTATAGCAGGTTGTGATAATAGATATGTTCATAAATAATGATTATTTCTCAAAACCACTCAGCCAGCTTCTTCCTGATGAGTGCCTCTGCATTTCCTTTATTTATCAATTTGAAATCAAAATGTCTGGCTTCTTCTATCGCTTCAGGCAGTTTTCTCTCGTCAAATACTCCGATGATACATCCCATGCTGTCCAACTTTCTTATCAACTGAAACTGGTCGTGTATATGCTCTGCACCTTCCTGACGCGGTATGACCACTATCCGTTTCCTCTGTTCCATAGCTTCAGAGATTGCTCCCCATCCACCTTGGAGTATCAGAATATTTGCATTGGCTATATAGTTCAACATCTCATCCTTAGTACAGAAATCAAATGCTTTAGCATATTGATAGTCATAATGGGTATGTCCCGTCTGAACCACCACTTCGTCATCTATCGTGGCAGCAAGCTCATCGACAGCCTTTGCCATACGTACAAAGGGCATGTCCATGGTTCCTAAACTAACAAATATCATAATACTCCACAACATGTGGCATTAGGAAAGATCTCTTTCATTTCTTCCCACTGCACTAAAAACAAATCAGCATATTTCTCTATCCATACAGGAGTCTTACTTGCATGGGTAACATCAGCAGCAGAATTGATGAAGATAACCTTTGTCCCCAACATCTTTTTCGCAAAGAATACTGTAGGTACTGCAACTCCCGCCCCTGTTGTGATAATGACTTTAGGTCGTTTCACTAATACCCAAAAGACAGCTTGCAAGCAGTTTGCAATCAATGTCCACTTCTTTACCGGCTGAAAGTTGGTCAAAAACACATGTTCCTTATCCTTCATGAAAGCCTTTGTGGATGTAGTTTTCAACGTAAGCCAGTAGCAGTGATAGTCTTTTGGAATACTTCCGATAGCTAATTGTAGTTCACGCAGATGTCCACCCGCGGAGCAGGCAAGACAAATTTTGTGTCCATTATGCCACATGGCTCCTCCTTTCGGTCAAGGGTATAATGTCGGTAATATGATTGTTCATAAAGATTTTAGATTATATATAACAAACAACTATTTCCATTAACGTATCTCCACTTTGCCTGCACAGGTCTCCTGTTGCGATGTAATCATACAAAAGAAGTACTCACTTTCTGTTCACTTTGCGCTGCTTGCAACCTCTGTTCGTGCAAATAAATGTGGTATTACAAGCATTATTCGTGCAAATAAATGTATATTTGTGGCAGATATTCGTACAAATAAATGTAGCACATGAAAAGAAACATACTCGAAGAACTCATAAAGTGGAAGGAGAGCCACAATCGCAAACCACTCATACTCAATGGTGCAAGGCAAGTCGGGAAAACCTATATCCTGCAAGAATTTGGTCGTTTATGCTATAAAAATGTGGCATATCTGAATTGTGACCGCAACGATATGCTCCGCAATATCTTTGCACATGATTACGACACGGTACGCATCATCCGTTCTATTTCAGCCCTCACAGGTATTCATATCGAACCGGGCGAGACACTGATTATATTCGATGAGATACAGGAAAACCCGATTATACTCAATTCCTTAAAGTACTTTTGCGAGAATGCCCCCGAACATCACATAGCCGTAGCAGGTTCCTTGTTAGGCATATCACTTCACGGCAACGTATCATTTCCTGTAGGGAAAGTCAACATGTTAAAAATGTTCCCGATGACATTCGACGAGTTTCTGATGGCTATCGGTCAGGAACAGCTTGCGGATTTGTTGCGCAGCGGTGAGAAAGAAATCATTGACACGCTTTCGTTACGTCTTACAGACTGCTTACGACAATACTATTTTGTTGGTGGAATGCCGGCCGCTGTCCGTGAGTATTCAGAAAGCGGTAACCTGCAGACGGTACGCACTATACAGCAACAAATATTGTTCGACTATCGCCGCGACTTCTCCAAACATGCCCCCAACGCAGAAGTTCCAAGAATCAATATGGTCTGGGACTCTATTCCCGCACAATTGGCAAAGGAAAACAGAAAGTTCATATACGGAGCAATCAAAAAGGGTGCCCGTGCCTCTGAATTTGAGACTGCCATCCAATGGCTTCTGGATGCAGGCTTAGTCTATCGTGTGCATCGCGCCACAGCCCCTATAATGCCATTGAAATTCTACGAGGAACTGTCTGCCTTCAAGTTGTTCATGCTTGACGTAGGACTGATGGGAGCCATGACTGACACTCCTGCTGAGGCCATAATTATAGGCGACCACATTTTCCGCGAATATAAAGGAGCTTTCACCGAACTTTTTGTTTATACGCAGCTTGTCCCCCACAATCTACCAATCTATTATTTCAGTTCAAACGACTCACGTATAGAGATTGACTTTCTGATACAGAATGGGATAAAAATTATCCCGATAGAGGTCAAAGCAGAAGTGAACGTAAAGTCCAAATCACTGCGCACATACATCGACAAGCATCCTACACTGAAAGGCATGCGTCTCTCCATGTTGCCTCACTCAGATCAAGGCTGGATGGAGAATGTACCACTGTATTGCGTGAACTTCGGAATATAAGAAGAATAACGGCTGGGCATCGGTTGCCTTATTCGTTTCCATCTCGTAGAACTCTTTTCTTTATAAACTTCGCCGGATTGCCACCGACGACAGTCCACGGCTCAACATTGCGGACTACCACAGCGCGTGCTGCGCACACAGCACCCTCACCCACAGTGACCCCCTGCCCCACAAAAGCCTCAGCTGCTACCCATGCACGGTCGGCAATTACAATTGGGGCTTCGGTCTGATGATGGTGCGGGTCTGTGATGTCGTGTCCGGCAGTGCAGAGAAAAGCACGCTGACTCACCGTAGCATTGCGCCCTATATGCACAGGCGCGGTATTATAGCAGTCCACACCTTCTGCCAAACAGGCATAATCGTCCATCGTGAGCAGCCACGGTTGGAATACTCGCGCCGTGGAGTAAACAGCTGCTGTATCCGCAATCTTTGCCCCGAAGAGGCGCAGCAGCCACCGCTTCCATGGCATCGCCATACTTTTAGGTATAGGTCGTGCAAAACATGCCCATGTTATACCCCACAACAGACGCCGTAATTTATTAGCTGTTGTATAAGGAGTTTGGAACTCTATTAAATCAATAGCAGAATACTTATTCATACACAAATTCAGGTTTGGTCCTCCTCCTCATAAGCCACTCATATACCTCATTTATCTTTTTGGCTGACTCATCCCACGTAAACTGTTTCTGCACAAGTTCATAACCACGCTGTCCAATAGACTTTCGTTCTGTATCGGTCATAGAAAAAAGTTTCTGTATCCCCTCCTTTACAGAGTCAACATTATCAGCAATTTCTATTGCTGCATCTGCATCAAAACCTTCTGGAATATGGCATTCTGGTGTCATTAATACAGGAAGTTTCCAGCTCCATGCCTCCAAGACAGTTATAGGTAAGCCCTCACCATGTGAAGGAAGAATATATGCGTCGCTAGTTGCATACATAGACATCTTGTCATCGCCAAACAAACCACCATGAAAAGTTACATAATTCTCAAGGTGATGCTCTGACACTATCTGCTCCAGTGTTGCTTGACAATTCTCATGATTCCAACCAACAATATCAATATGCCAATTATGTAATAATCCAGAATGTTCCTGCTTAATCTTTGCGATAGCCTTCAGTAACAAGTCTACCCCTTTTTTCTTGTGTAGCCGTCCTAGGTATAGCAAATGTTTTTGATTATCTGGTCGCTCATATATTTTTCCATCATCAGGCAAATCCACACCATTAGGTATAATTGCCACAGGTTGCATTAGCCCATAATCTCGGATATCCTCTAATTCTTTTTTGCAAAGTGCATGCCAACAATCTACAGTCCGCATAGATTGTCCAAAAGCAATTCGCCCCATGAGGCGTTTAACAAAACCTTGCTGTTGCAAGATGTAAGGGTCGAGCATACCATGAGGAGTACAAATTACAGGTTTACCTGTATGCTTTTTCCATGATGCCATCCACCATTGTGGTGCACGCCATAAAGTCTGCATATGAAGGATTTCGCTGCCACTGCTTAACAAAGCTTTCTTGGCCTCCTCAGAATAGAGAAACCATCCAGCCTTATACAACTGTAGTTTCACACCATGCCAATGTTTTCTCTCTTCATCCGAGTATTCATCCTTATAAGAAAATACTGACAAGTCATGGACTTTCATATTCTTATTAAGAAAAAGTGAGCGTACGGCATCACGTACACCACCTGCTTGTCTGGAGATAGAATATGTAAATATCGATATTTTCATATCTGTTTGTATTTGATTTTTACGTAATTCAACGTGAAGAATAGACCTAAAAATAATAGTGCGACAAATTCAAATTTAGCGACAATCAATTGGAGTCCATGCGTCATACCTACAGATGAATTTACAAGAGCAAACAAAAATATCATTTCGTAAAATAATGATGCAGTCGATTTCGACTTAATGTATTGAAACGCATAACCGAGCAACCAAAACAAAATAAAGCCAAAATACCAAAAAGAAGAATAAGCATCAAAATATCCTGTTGTACATGTAATGTCATGTGTAACATATTTAGCCTTGGAACGTAAAGAAGCGTCTCCTGAAAACATTATAGACTCTTTGAACTCTTCACCAACAATACGCTTTGGAATGTAGTTAAAAACAAAACCGTTCCATAAGAACATGCCATAATTATATTCAGATGTACGATAACACTCATCCATTAGAATCGCGCAATTACCTAAATCCATCCCAGCAAGTTCATTATAAGAATCCGTGAAACTTTTTTTAGGTTCTCTATGAAATCAATTTTGCTGAAGTTCGAATACATGCCAGAATCATTATTTAAAGAGTTACGTACTTCAACTATACTTAAACTACCAATGCAACCCGCTAAAAAAAGTCAAGAATGATTTTTTTAGTATTTTTCTCTTATTTGGAATTTTATACCAAAGTAGATAAATATAAAGTAAAACAGTGGTAAATATTGACTGTCTAGAACCATAAATCGTAAGAGCATATTCTAAAATCGAATAAGTTGATAGAATTAATGAAAACAGGATTATTCTATTAACTTTATTATTTTTAAGGTATAATATAGCCATTATTAAGCCTATAAATCCAATACCTTGAAATTGAAAAGCTATAACACCATCTATGACAGCGCTCCCCAGTTTGATAATTTGAGTGAATACGACTGCACCTAATGAAAATATTAATGTCAGCGGTTTATAGTAAGAAGACTTAAATTCTAGGACCTTAGAAGATTTCTTTTTTCTTAATTTATTTTTCCACCCTTTATAGAAAGCCCAATTACATAAAATCATTGTTATAACCAAAGGCGGAATGATTTCAGTATCATATACTGTTGGAAGCGAATATATCGTAGTAAGTTGCGGTAATAATTGACCTAGTGACATGATAGAAGCTATAAATATCGGACTAAAAATACCTTCTTCTTCTTTATAGCTCATCCATCCTAGGTAAATGTTCTCTATTACATAAATGAAAATCAGAAACACAACCATAACAATCTATTCTGCTTCAAATATTAAAGCGTGAACCTTAGCCATTTCCTCAATTGAATAGTGTGATATTTTCTGTTTGTTTTTTATTGAGATTAAATCACGTAATTCTGCAGAAGTGGCTAATTTATCAATTGCATCTGCCAATGCCAAATCATCCTCAGAACCTATTACAAAACCATTTTCGCCATTTTTTATCAATTCTAGTCCAGCAAGACATTTATCGGTCGTAATAACAGGAAGGCCATAGGACATCGCTTCATTTATAACAAGCCCCCATATATCTTCTCTTGTTGGTAGCACATAAATATCAGATGCCAAATAATATTCACCTAATTCTGAAGGTTTAACAAAATCCATAAAGTGAATATTTTGCAAGTTCCACTCTGCTATGTATTGTTTCATTTCTTTTGTTGGCTTTCCTCCAACAATAAAGACTTCGCAATTCGTTTTTAAATGAGAACATGCTCTTATTAGAACGTCAATCCCTTTCCTATATATGAATTGACCTGTAAACAAGACTGTTACATTATCAGGCCTAAACAATTCAGATTTAGCCTTTTCTTTGTCATCCTTGGTTATATTTTTCATAATTTCTTTTGCCATGAATGAAGTAAAGGGATAAACATGTATGTTTGACATCGCACCATAATGCTCAAGATATTTTACAGTCCCTTCACTAGATGCTAAATACCCATACGCACCACCAATCAAGAATCTTTTGATAATTTTTGAAATGATAGAGTCTTCTTTTGCAAAACCACCATCAGAATTTAAATAATATCTCTTAGAAAGCACTTTCATCATACTTATTGCAAAAGCTTCTGTTATCGTGCTATACATTCCAAACACTACATGGTCATAGTCTTTCGATTTTAATATATATGGTAAAATACCATAACAGAAGGAAAAATTACCAACTTTTACTTTCTTCAAATATATAGCCTTGAAATGGTAGTAATCCTCATGAAACCACTCTTTATTCTTATCTTTAATATCGCTTGGCGACATTTCAAACAAAACTGTTAAATTTGTTAGTTTTCCAAGTTCATTAAAAAAATCTACACGGTATGGAGAAGGACCGCGCCATACAAATAGAATCTTTTTCATTTTCAATTTTGTTTAATTACACATTCTTTGATTGCTTTAGCAACTCTAATGTGGTAATTTTCCCATGAATAAGACAATGCAGTTTGACGAGCAGCTACTGACATGTCAAATATCTGTTCACGATGATTTATAAACCATACTATATGTTCTTCTAGTTTTTTAGAATCTGAGGCATCATAAACAAAACCATTTATGCCGTTTTGGACAACATCATTAACTCCTGTGTAAGTTGTACATATTATGGGTAAACCACTACCCATAGCTTCTAAGCCAACCATTGCCATACCTTCACAAAAAGAGGGTAACACAAAAATGTCACAGCTTTTGTATAAGTCAGCCAATTTATCTCTTGTAACAAACCCAAGAAAATGTATCTTGGGATTATCTTTATATTTTATATATAAATCAGATTGACTGTCAAATGTTCCTGCAAGATATAAATCACATTCGATATTGTGGCTGATTACTTCTAGTAGTCTGTGCATACCTTTTCTGTATGTGACACTACCAACATATAATAACGATAATCTTTTGGTAATATCTTTGTTTTCTGTACTAGGTGAGAACTGACTTATATCGACTCCGTAAGGTACCACCTTTATCTGTGAAGTCTTTACTCCTACACTTAGCAAACTGTTTCGAACAAAAGTGGAAGGAACTAGAAAATAATCACAGCATGATACGCTTTCTGCATCGTATTTTATCATCGATTCATCCCAGTAGCTGAAGTGTTGTTCTCTAATCTTTTGAATACCAGTATCTTCAATTTCCTTTTGCAAGATATGTTGAACATATCTTCTTTCGGCTATAGAAACATCCATTATCTTTATTATATTTCTATTTGTGAGATTCTCCAAATGTTTTTTAGCATAACCGTTATAAACAATTACAGCATTTGGATTGTCCTTGTTTACTAAATTTATCACCTTACCATAAAAAGATGATTCCGTCATAAAGTTCCACCTTTCTGAAAACTTTTGAAAACGTGGAAATTTATTCAAAAATAACGTTAGAATAACTCTCAATTCATTGAATTGACATACTTCATAATCATCAAGGAAATCACATTTCCTTGAATACACCTTTTTGTAAGTATCTCCTGTTAGAAAACGTAACAATAAACGTGTTAATGATTTTCTTTTGTTGTATACGGAAGTTATATACAAACCAAGCATATTACTCTTCTTCAATGCAACTGCAAGTTGAAAAGAGTGTTGCTTTCCTGGATGTGAAACATATATTTTCATTATTTAAACTGGCTAAGAAACTTATTAATGTTGTCAATAGGAATGTCAACTTTGGTTGTCATGTTTGAATTTATCCACTTTACTATATTGCTAATATTCTCTCTATGGATGACAGGAAGATTAAAATCCTTTTCAAGTTCAATAGCTCTATTGTCAACAGCAAGAATTAAACTTCTTCTCATATACTGCAATGCTCTAATTCCTCCATGAAGTCTTGTGCCTACATAATCCACGCATTCATTTTCTAGGAATTTATCATATGCTTCTAAACTGGGTTGTATAATCTCAACTTTATTTTGATATCCAAGGGATGTTAGATACGAATAATCTCTTTTTCCTTGTGGCCAAAAATAGACTTTGTGATATTCATGAAGAAGTAGATCTATAAGCTTAGCATCGTTTCTATTGTCGGGTTTATAATCTGTTAACGTAAATACCACCTGATTAGCTTTATTATGAGGAATCTTTTCGCAGTGCTGCTTCGTTAAAAACCACATAGTAGGGCATGCTGTATTTATCACATTTGTAATACCGATTGCTTTTAATGCATGTTCTGTATAGCTATCTCTAACAGAATGTAATACACCTTTTTTAAAAAATAATTTATAGCAAAATTTTGTAAGCCAATTGAAATGTTGATGATATTGCTGTGCACCAACCCCAATAAAAATAGAATCATTCATGTTATGAGCAGTTAGAATGCTCAACATCCATTGACGTAGGTGGACTTGTCTAAAAATATTACCTACAATAATATTACTTCCCAAAATGAATTTTGCGTCTGCTTTTCCTAAAAAATATAGATATCTATTTGAAAGAGGGGTATGTGTTGGAAATTCTATGCAAAAGTTATTTGAAAAAAGAAAGTCCATCTGCCTTTTGATGCTATCAACAATGACACCATCTCCAAGATTGTCCGATGATATGCTTGGTTCGAATAGAAAAAAAAGTTTTCATTTAATTAGTAATTCTTTATATTGTCCAATTCTAACAAAAAGTGAATATTTAATACATGGCTTAAGCAGCGAGAAAAAACTACTTGGAATATATTTTTTTGCCATGTTTATCCCTAAACGCTTTTCTGCCTTGTTCAATCCGAATATATATATAATAATGAATAACATAAGAGAGTTGCAAAGCAATAATATTAAAAAGCCTACTAAATGATTGTCGAAGACTATATCTATCATACTACAAGTGACAAAATCTAAAAAACCAACGATTGCACATGGTAATAAAACATTTTTGAGAATTTCAGAAAATCTGAAAACTCCTATCTTTGTTGAATAAATTATTTTTAGACAGACAGAAATAATTTCAATTAAAACAATAGTGAACATGAAAATGTCCGGATTTCCCGTTGATTTTCCAATAGCATAAGATAGTGGCAGCACTAATAAATACACAGAATCAGGAATGATTGTAAATTGAAATATCTTATTCGAAGCATTTACCGCTGTTCTAAAAGGTTCTAACAAAGCATATGACAAAGAAACAAAAACAATGCACTTTGCAAAATATTCTGCATGCATTGGAACATTTCCCAACCAAGTCCTCATAATAAAATTAGTTCGTATAAGAAATGGTATGATGATAAAATATATCATAAATACTTGCAATTTACTACCTGCAAAAACAAGTTTCTTATGATGATCTATGTCTCCGGATGCATATGTTTTTGTAATTTGTGGTGCTACAGCTCGCTGAACATTTTGAGCAAATGACAAGACCATGTTTCGTAATTGATTGGTAATATTGTAAACAGCATTAATTGTAACCCCAAAAGTCCAATTAATGACAAAAACGAGACCTTGACTACAAATCAACTGAATAATGCTTGATACCGTAGTAATACCCATGAAACGTCCCATCCGCTTCAATATGCTCCTTTCAATAATCCAATGGAACTGTGATTCTGTAAATTTCCTGTGACAATATATCTGATAGATTACTCTAATCGCAATACTAATAGTAGCTGTAGATATGGCATAAATCAGCAGTCGGAAATCATTGATAAAACTTAATAAATAAGCAGAAATCCATGTTAGCACAACCTGTATTATGGAAATGGTTGCAAAAGCATTCATTTTCTCATAAGCAATAATCAGTGCATTGTATGGTATAGATATGATATTAACCAAGCAAGTGATCACGCTTAACTGATAAACCCAGAATGCTACATCTAAACTATCTTTGGGTATGTTAACTTTATTGTACAGAATCCATATACCACCAACTTCCAACAATACCAAGAGAAATAAACAGACTAAAAATATAACATTAAGAGATGAACAAAAAACCAAGTTCGGCTTACCATCCTTTACTCCGAGTTCATAGGTTATAAATCTTTGTACAGCCGTAGTTATTCCACCAGAAAATATGGTAAACAGACTAACGATACTTCCCACCACACCATAAACTCCCATATCTTCTATGCCTAGATTCTGTAATACTAAACGTGTAGCCCACAGATTAAGCCACATCGTAAATAGCATGCGAATATAGAGCAACAGTGAATTCTTAACTAATCTATTCTTATCAAATATTTCAGACATGATAATACATCATTCAAATTTATCTAATTCGTCCAACAATTCTTTTGAATGCTGGATCTTGTTATCCCAATAGGTTACAATGTAATTAATTACACTTCTACAATATAAATAGTCCTCTACATAATTGTTTAATCTGCAAAAGTACCTTAGACATACAAATTAAAAGAAATAGTTTATAAGTAATTGCGGAAAATCGATATTAAGGATTAAAATACAACGTATTTTGCATACACTTCTCTGTTCTAAAAACTGTTTGCTATAAAAAATCCAGTGCCGGTCAGCCCCCAATGACCAGCAGCTCCCGGTTCTCCATGAACCTTATCAGCGACAGCCATGTGGAGGAACGCTTGTCCAGACAGATGAAGTATTTCTTGGCTTCTTCATAACAGGAAAGGTCGCCGACGGCAATGTATAACGCACGTTTGAGATAAGCGGCAGCGTCTTTCGGACGCTTCTCGTCATCCTTCTCGCCTATTTTCAAGAGAATTTCCTTCGCCGTGCGCACAAACTGACGTATGCCATAGACATCGCCGCACAACGAGGTGCAAAGCAGCATCAGCGCACAATGCTTCGCCCTCAGTGTGAGGGTGGCGAACTCGCGGTAACGGTAGTTGTTGACCAGTTCGAGTATGGCAAGGTCACGGCTGCGGAACAGTCCGAAGGTATATTCATCGCTCAGACGATGTTCCATCACGGAAAACAGCTTGCGCTGCACGTCTTCCACAAAACGGTAGTTGTTGTCCTCGCGTGACTTTGCCGACTTGTCCGGTCTTCTCGCAATGTCCGCCTCTCTGAGATGGTCGAGACGGAGCAGCGCATTCCCGGCAAGGATATGCAAGCCACAGACATATTCTGTCTCGCCGCCATGCCGGCGTATGTCTATCACCCACGCCTTGTGCCCCTCAAAACCATCTACACGGAGCCTCACCTCCTCGTTCTTCTCCAGCCCCGACATGGAAGGACAGATTTCGAACTTCGTCCTGATGTCACAGCACACATTGATAAACTTCTCCATCTCCGCTGAGGGCACGACAAGGCGGTTTCCTGCTCTGTCGCGCATCCACCAGAGCGTTCTGAAAGCGTCTTTGGTATCGGAAGAGGTCAAAAGAACTTCCAGTTCCTTTGGGTCTGCCTTAATAAAGATATATCGTTTGAGCGTGTTGCGCAGCGTGTTGTTTTCACGAATGCTCACCACACTGTTAGGGTCGTCGAGGTCATTGTCATCAAATGCCACCTCCTCGGCTATGCGCCGCTCAAGAAACCGATAGGGTATGAAATAAAGAAAAGGGGTGGTACGTGCCGTATTCTCTTTCAGAAGATGCGCCTCCACCTGCTCAGGGTTGGGCGAAGTCATCACGAACCATTGGCGGGCATCCATATTCCATGCCACGGACTCTTCGTCCGCTCCGGAGAAAACTGATATGGATGAACAATTGGAGTTGTTGTCAGAAAGCATTGCCAACTTTATGTAAGAATACACCTCACACATCTGCAAAAAAGGTTGTCCAACAGTCTAACATCCTTATTTACAGTATATTTATCGTCTATAAAATATCCGTGATTTTGGAAAAATTCCCAAATATCCCCTGCCTCATTTTCTCTTTATCAATCTAAGACTGCATCTGAAACATGCAGACATACATAAAAAAGAGCCGTCCATTTTATACAACAAAATAACATATAATTATATGTCACATTGGCATATCTCATGCAAAGAAATGGATTTCAGTTGCAAATATACGAAGATTTACATAAAAGACTCAAAAAAGCCCTTGTTTTTTGATTTGTTAATGTTGAAATTGTTTAAGTTGAACGTATTCACAGACTCATTATGTGTATTTAGCAAGGTGTATTCGACAGGCTTCTCATGTATTATGTTGGATGCTTTGCGGGTGTATTCAACAGGCTCCTCATGTGTGACTTGTATATATTAGCAGACGTATTCGACAGACTCCTCCGTC
>JAJPZU010000128.1:6390-13472 GCA_021204165.1 Prevotellaceae bacterium | reverse complement strand
ATAATAATCATATCTACATTTTTCATAAAGCCTTGTCGGTGTCAAGAAACTAAAATAGAATTTATCCAGTTCATTCTCGGGAAGACTGTAATCCAAATGATACAAGAAAGAGAACAGCATTGTATTCGCCAGCAATTTCTCTTTGTAAAGCACAGTACTTCCGGACAAGTGAATAGAAGAGGAACGAAAACAAAACAACATTTCTTTTGTATTCGCTACCCCCTTTTGTGAAAGTTGTATGGTGGAAGCAGAGTCTGCACCGAAAGCACAAGGAAAATCTATGAAACGGTTTGATTTCAATGCAGAAGACTTAAACATGAAGTTTCCAATACAAACAAAAGCCGAACCTGTCATCCAATAATAAAAATACTCATATTTACTTGTCCATTCCGGCAGCAAAGCATCTACACCGATAACAGAATCATTCGAATCAATCTGCAACACTCTGGAACGAATCAAATCCACTTCCGGATATTTCATTGCCAAATTCACACACTCCTCCAAGAAAGTCGGCTGGTATATATCATCATCCGAAGCTAACACCAAATATTCTCCTTTTGCATAATCAATACAATGATTCCATTGCGCCACCAAGCTCTTTCTTCCTATATTCTCTCTGTTCTTATAATATCTTATTCTATCGTCATGATAAGAAAGCACAATGTCTTCTATATTCTCAGGCGACGCATCGTTCACTATGACCAGTTCAAAGTCTGTATAAGTTTGAGCAAGAATACTGTCCACAGCCTTTCTCAAAAAAGCAGCTTTATAAGCCGGCAGCACGAATGATACAAATATATTCTTCATTTTCGGATAATTTTTGCAGGTACACCTACAAGTGTAACACCTTCTTCAAGAACAGAATTTACCACAATAGCTCCGGCTCCAATCTTCACAGCATCCGCAATGGAAACTTTGCCTAAAACCTGTGCATTCTGTCCTATGTCCACATTATTACCTATTACAGGAGAGTCATCAGGAAACACACCTTTACTCCCAATGCAGCAATTGCCATGTATCGTACAGTTTTTCCGATACGAGATTTCGGATTGACAATAACAGAACCATAATGATAGATTTTCAGTCCCGAATCAAAACATCCGGCACATATAAAGAACCCGAGTCTCGCTCCTACTATGTTCTTCTGACGAGCATAGAAATAGCGCAAAAATTTATTAGGTCTGTAAAATGTATAGTATTCTTCCGTTCTCAGAAGTCTCACATATTTACGTATCCAATACTGCTCCCCTTTCAAAAGCCAATCCAAGATATATCCTTTTGAAAAAAGGATAATAATCCATCCTGTCTTTATTCAAATATTCTTTCAAAGTCATCAGAAAACACCTGTTTATAAAAAACAAATATCACCTTAACAGGTTATGTTTCTCCAATAAAGCCGACAACCTCACAGCACACCCCTCACTTTTATAAGAGAGTTTATGGATATTCGTCAACTTCAATGTTTCATCAAAAGTTGCAATATTAAATTTGTCATCATTTATTATCTGTTGAATATAATGCGGCAGACAATCGCTCTCCAACGGACAGTTCTGATTCTCGTATTTAGAATTGACAAGCTCGTTAAAAAGAATTTGAAACATAAAATAATCGGGCAATTCTGTATTCGTTTGCCAAAACCATAACAATATGTTGCAGAGTTCCCTTACCATAACATTGCCTTTCTTCGCAAAGAATATACTATTCAGAACTCTGACTTTATAACCTGAATCCCATCCGTAATAATAGGCAAATGAGTTTTCCCAATATTCCTTGTTTTTTCTTTTTCATCACGTCTGTACATGAAAAAGTCATAATTCCAATATTTTTCCGGAATCCGTCCTGTCAACAGAACTGTAGCATCCAACCAACATCCTCCGTAACAAGTCAACAAACAAGTTCTCAATAAATCGGAGAAGACAGCCACAGGAAAGGATTTTCTTTTAGATTCCACATATTCAGGCAAATCTATATATTCCGAAATGTTTTCATCTGTCAATCTGATGAGAAGAAACTCCCCTCCTTCACAATATTTCTCCACCGAATCCAAACAAATTCTCACCAGCTCCGGCATATCCGGGTTACTGTATCCCTGTCCCCAATACTGCCATATAATCCTTTTTCCTTGAAGATTCTTCTTTGCTGGTAAAAGTGAAACGTCCTTTGCTTCCTTATTGTAATCATCAATAAGTTTACGGCAAAAAACAGCAACATTCTTATGTTTGCGGATAATTATCCTCTTTCTTATGTATCGCCAAAACAGTACACGTTTTATCGTCTCTTTCAGATTCATCTCTTCACCGGTTTTGAATTATCATCTTATCAAAAACAATATTTTGTTTATAAAGTACAATATCTTATCTGTCACTGTAACAGGGAAATACAATAACAAAAAAGTTATGACATTATTCGAAAATGTGTACATTCTTGGCACTTTAACCAATTGATTATTCTGTCCGCGTACCTTTATTTTACGGAGAAAAGGTATTCGAACATCCTTTTTCAAACCATCAATATAAAGACTTCTTACCACATCCAAAGACAACAGAAAAAAAGTTTTTTGCTGTTCTAACGCATATTCACTATATCTTTCCGACAAAACTGAAAATATTTCATGAAATTTATCCAACAATAAATTCCATGAAGAAAATTTATGTTTTCGGAAAGAAGCAGATGTGACATGTACTGAATAAAAATAATTTGTGACAGGCAAATTCAAGACAGATTTCGTGTAAAACAAAAATTGATAAACGAATAGCAAATCCTCAAGCATCGTTATATTCTCATCAAATCTGATGGAGAAATTTCTTATTATAGAAAACCTAAACAATTTGTTCCAAACTAAACGATTCAACTGCTTTTCCTCTAAACAGCTTAGTTGACATGCCATACCATCTCCGGTCCAATAATGCTTGTCATAACACCAAATATGTCCTTCACTATCTTCAAAACCTTGTATATATAAATCTGCATCTATATCAAGATGTCTGCTATATTCACTTAAATAAGCGGAACGAAGCAAATCATCAGCATCCACAAAAGCAATCCATTCGCCACAAGCGTAGTCCAGTCCCATATTCCTCGCCGAACTGACACCTCCGTTTTCTTTATGGAACACACGCACACGACTATCCTTCTCTGCATATTCATCACAAATTCTCCCGGAAGAATCCTTGCTGCCGTCATCAATCAGCAACAATTCAAAATCTATGAAATCCTGTGCAAGCACACTGTCCACACAACCATGTAAATATACCTCTGCATTATATATAGGTATTATAACCGATATTTTGGGACTATTCATCATCATTATAATAAAGCAGTTAACTTGTGACACCCACTGTTCTGTTCAAAAATGTTCTGAGCAGATGTACCCAACGATATCTTATCAAAGAATATCTTATTCTATAGCTTATGCCAAAAGTATATTTCACCTTTTTATATATACGTCTTACTTCCGGGTTTGCATACCATAGATCCGGTGTTTTATAAATTTCTTCCTGACACAAGATTTTGTAAGTAGAAAATGTTCGCTTTAAGAAACTTGGGGAATCCACAGCCAAACAGTCAAACGCATTCATCAAACAGCCCAACACATAGACTGCTTGACCAATATCCAGCTTGTATTTATAATAAAACTCATTGCCTTCATAATCTTTATATAAATACATTTTGTCTTTACATACCCGGCATGACTTTGCACGGGAGAGATAGTTCAAAACAAATAGAGTATCCTCACAAATACGAATACGTATATCAAATCGAAGGCTACCAATAAGACTACGCTTATAAAACTTCGCCCAAGGAACTTTTATGATAGACAACTCTATATTTCTTGACAGAAATTCATTCATTTCGGTTTCTGAGGACCAGACTCCTTCCAAAATATTCTTCCCGTCTAATTCCCCCCCCTCTACTATCTCTCTGTAAGCAAAAACAACAAAGTCCTCCTTTACATCAGACATGGCAGTAAAAGAAAATCCGTCAACAAGTCTGTCATCAGCATCCACAAAGGTTATCCATTCACCCCTTGCATTGTCTAATCCCATGTTCCTCGCCGAACTGACACCTCCGTTTTCTTTATGGAACACACGCACACGACTATCTTTCTCTGCATATTCATCACAAATTCTTCCTGAATTATCCTTGCTGCCATCATCAATCAACAACAACTCAAAATCAGCGAAAGTCTGCACAAGAATACTGTCGATACAACGGTTCAGACAAGACTCAGCATTATATACAGGTATTATGACCGATATGTAAGGCTTATTCATCTTATTTTCTATCATTTCAAATCACCTAAAATAGCCCGTATGATATTCTCTGATGCTGTTCTCCCAAAAGGAGGCATCAAGAAATCACGGTAAAAATTCATCCGCTCTTCTTTTCTCGGATCTACTCCGTCTATCACATCCCGGATGAATTGTTCTATATCATTTTCGCTCTTTGCCAAATAATGCAAATAAAACGCCTGCTTTGCAAAAGCATTCAAATCGGCGACATGGTCCTGTACTTCTCCGCGAATGATATACATAACCGGATTATGGGTATAATGATATTCTATGGTAAAAGAACCGCAATCGTGAATCATAGCATCCGATGTCTTGAACAAATCCACATACTTACCCTCCTCTAATTGCGTGTTAGACATCGTCACCCATCTTCGATAATACTCGGAAGTTCTTTGTTCACCCCAGACCCGATTCAATTTACCTCGCAACAATGGATGCGGTTTAAAAGCAAACTGTACCTTGTCACTGTATTTTTTCGCCATTAAAAGCATAAAATCAGCATATTCCAAAAAAGTGGAATATACAATCCAATTTTCCGAATCTATAGAATGATGCGGAGCCCAAATGATTCTCTTTTTCAAATGTTCCTGAGGTCTCCACGGATTACAGGAATCGCCGGAAGATACAAGGTATTCATCCGTCATGGGAAGTCCCAGCACTACCCCATTCCTGCATTTATTTCTCATCAACAACCGTGACATCTGCATCGCCTGTTCGTTTTCAAAATACACCTGCCACGCTATATTCAGCAATTGAGTATCATGCGCCCATTTCTCATCGACACTATGAAAAGCATAAGGGACATAACAGAACAAAGCATACAGATTCTTCACATAAAAGCATGGCGAAAGCAACAGGTTATTATACGGTTTCTGATAAAAAATAATATCCGGACAAACCTCTTTTCTAAACCCGACCCTCTCATCCGCAACTATGTAAGCATATCCCTTCTTCTCAAGATACCTCTTTATGTTTTCTCTATCATCCTCTTGCCAAGATCGTATCACAGCCAATACTGGTGTAAACCTTTCGTGGTTTAACATCGCCACATACAACGCTTCAGATTTCCACGCGCTCAAACTATGGAGGACAAACAGCACTTTGATTTTTCTCTTCCGTCTTATACACCACACCCTATAAGGAGTGTAAAACGAACAATACACCTCCAAAATGGCAGGAAACAATATGTTCAAAATCCGGGCCTTAAACGAATAATTAGACATGTCTTCTTAATATTTTTCTACAAACATACGACCATACAAACTCCATAAACAAAGAATCTTTCTTTGCATACAAGAACCACACATATACGGCAGTGGAGCAAACAGCACCCAAGAAAAGCAACACAAAGTTATTCTCCACCACCAACGAAAGAACCCATACCAAGGAACAAGCCACCAAGGAAAGCCCGAGATAAGGCATAAAATCCCGCATCTGCTGCATATACCCCAAATAAAACAACTTGCCTGTATAATAAGTGTTTATATAGACAGCAATTTGCGTATATATAATTTTGGAGATACAGATTGCCAGCACACCCCACGGAATAGAAACCAAAAGAATGCCTACCGCTATGATTTTCTTGATAATTTCCAATTTCAGAAATAGAACCGAACGCCCTTTCACTTGAAGCAGGTTCAGATTCAGTTGGCAAATGTGATCAAACATCATGGCAAAGCAAAATATCTGCAAGAAAATCACAGCACCGCTCCATTTGTCTGTCAGTACACATAAGACCAAAGGTTTTGCCAACGCAGCAAGCAACACCATCAAAAAGAATATGCACATGGAAGTCAGTTTGATATATTTCCTGTACACTTCCACCAAATGTTCCTCCTCATTTTGTATTCTTGCCAATATCGGGAAAGTAACCCGCTGGAGAATCCCTGTGATATTACTGCTGGGCAAGGAAGAAAAAGCCTGTCCCCTCGCATAATTTCCCAAATCCTCAGTAGTGTAGTAACGTCCGATGGCAATCGTGGACATCTCCGAATAGACCGTATGCAACAACCCCGATGCGAGCAGTTTGCTTCCGTAGGAGAAGAGGTTTTGGAATGACTTCCACGAATAAACAAGTTGAGGTCTCCAACGTGAAAGCCCCCATAGCAGCAAAGTACGGATGACACTTCCAGTAACAGACTGATAGACTAACGTCCACACTCCATACCCCTTCCAAGCCCAATACACTCCCAATGCTCCGGACAGCAAGGTAGCCACCAAATTAATGATACCCTGAGTCTTGAAGTCAATCTTAATCGTCAGTTTAGCCACCTGAACGACAGTCAAAGACGACAAGAACAAATTCAAAGACAAGACTCTCGTAATGTCTGTCAGCAAAGGTTGCTTAAAGAATACAGCAATCAGAGGAGCCGCCACATACATTATCACATAGCAGATGATGCCTACGACTATATTGAAATAAAAGACAGTGGAAAAGTCCACCTCCATCCTATCGATTTTCCGTATTAATGCATTGGAAAATCCGCTATCTATAAACGACTGGGACACAGCCATGAAGATACCAAGTACAGCCACCACACCATAATCGGAAGGAGACAAAATACGGGCTATTATCAACCCTAAAAGGAATTGAATGCCTTGAACAGAAAAACGTTCAATAGCACTCCATTTCACACCAGACAAGGTTTGTCGTCTGATTTCACTCATCTAATAATCTGCTTAACCGTCCTTTTTTATCCGCTTATGCCCGACAAAAAAGCATTGTCATAGTTTCTTACCCTATGACCCACTTCTCAATGTTCCGTGTCTCGGAAGAGAAGTTCAGACCGA
>JAJPZU010000128.1:0-6290 GCA_021204165.1 Prevotellaceae bacterium | reverse complement strand
CAGCGAAATGGTAGCCGTCATAAAGGCGGGTCAGCTCATTCGTCACCTCCTCGACAGACATGTCCAGCTCTGAGGCCATGCGCTCCATGTATCCGCCGAAGTCGCGGTGAAGCTCCGCCTCGGTAATGCCGCATATCTCGTGGTAGTCCTTGCGCATGGAAATGTCCTTCAGGTTGTTGAGGTCGCTGAACACGCTCACCTTGCCGAACTTGGTGACCCCCGTCAGCATTGCGAACTGGATGTACTGGTCACCCGACTTCAAGGCACCGTAGAAGGCTTTCAGCGTGTTGCGGTACTCCTCCTGCAGAGACTCGTTGCCGATGGCCTGAAGCATAGGCTTGTCGTACTCGTCAATCAAAATGACCACACGCTTGCCTGTCTTCTCGTATGCACGCTGTAAGATTCCGAGAAAGCGAAGTGAAAGGGAACGCTCTGACTCCCTTGAACCATATAATGCTTCCCACTGTGAAAGAGCATTGTCAAGAATATTTTCAAGCGATTCAAGAGATTCGTACTTCTGGGTGTTCAAATCCAGATGCAACACCGGATATTTATCCCACTTCTGCTCCAAACCGGCAATGGCAAGCCCCTCGAACAAGTCGCGGCGACCGTCGAAATAGGAATGGAGCGTGGAAAGGAGAAGGCTCTTGCCGAAACGGCGAGGGCGAGACAGGATATAGTAGCTTCCCGTCGAAACAAGCTTGTAAACCCAAGCGGTCTTATCCACATACAGATAGTTACCCTCGCGTATCTTCTCGAAGTTCTGGATGCCTATTGGAAGGTTTTGAAGTGCCATGATTACCTATTATTAGTTTGCAAAGCAAAGATAAGATATTTTATCCCAATATCCGTTTCCAAAAAGAAGTTTTTTCCTTCTTTACGTCATGCACCTCCTGCATGTACCTTTCATAGCTCCACTTGTTGCAGACCATTTCGTAGATGACACCCCAGTCGGGCAATGCACCTACGTTGCGATCGTCGATGTACATGTCCGCATTGACCTTGCGGCAGGGACAGTCTCTCTCACCGGCTTCTTCTTCCGGATAGTTGCTGTTGACAGCATAGAACTCCAGCCCGTGTACACGACAAAACTCCACGGCTTCGCGCAGAAGCTCTCCCTCGCGCACCGTCCACAGTATCAGGCGGTGACGCTCCGACTGCATCTTCTTCAATGTGGCAAATGCGAAAGGCCGCTCCTTGCCTATCTGAGGATATTTGTGCTCCACTATCGTTCCGTCAAAATCAACTGCTATAGTCATCTGTATATCTCTGTTTGCTAAAAAAACTTCCAAGAAGTTTCTAAACCCGTTGGCGGAATTAAACTATCAAATAATTTATGTTTAAAAAGTTGCGCATATCGCTGATTTTATGTAAATTAGTAGTGTCCAAGCTATTAATCACAAATCATCGTATGCACAACCTTTACGCAATATTCGCCAAATTTCTCGAGATATGCAAGCTATTCTCTAAAAACTTAGTCAATGAACATGGCAATATATCTCGCAGTGGAGTGGCGCCCCGATTCTCTGACTTGGAGGTCGTTGCCCTGAATCTTACCGCCGAGGCATTAAGTATAGACAGCGAAAACTACCTGTTCCACAAATTGGAGGAGTACCGTTCTTCATTCACGAACCTTATATCCAGACGTCAATATAATGACAGAAAGAAAACCACCGCTTCTCTATGCGAGTCCATTCGCAAGAATGTGGCAATGGAGATGGATGGCGGTGAGGACATGTTCTGTATTGACTCAAAACCCATAGAAGTATGCAGGATAGCTAGAGCTAAACGTTGCAAGATGGGCAGGAGCTATGAGACATCGCCCAGCTATGGTTACTGTGCATCGCAAGGTTCATACTACTATGGATATAAACTGCACGCAATCTGCGGATTAAACGGAGTGATTCATTCCTATGACCTCACAAAAGCGGCAGTGCATGACATCAAATATCTTAAGGATGTGAAATGGGAATACCACGATTGCAGCATCTTCGGCGACAGAGGTTATATCAGCAAAAGCGTACAGCTGGATTTGTTTGAAACGGCAAATATCAAACTGGAGGTACCTTATAGACTGAATCAAAAAGACTGGAAACCTCAGTTCATCCCTTTTGCCAAAGCAAGGAAGAGAATTGAAACGACTTTTTCACAACTTGCAGACCAGTTTATGATGATAAGAAACTACGCCAAACAGAACAAGGGACTTTTCGCAAGAGTGATAGGTAAAATCAGTGCGTTTACCTTCTTACAATACATCAACTACATTAACAACAAACCTATTGGCAGAGTTAAATACGCACTGATTTAATTCCGCCAACGGGTTAACTCAATATCTGTATCTAGCCAAATTCCGCCATAAGTATATACTGCGTACACACGAATGAAATCTGCCGCAAAAGCCCATTTACGTACACTGGCAGCTTCTAATGCAAAGGCACATTTGGTCTCTTCCAGCTTCTTCATGTCCCACAACATGAACTCATAATCAGGCAATTTCTCCTTCCATGTATCCATCAGTTTCTGAATATGCGCAGGGAACGGTTCGCCCGAGAACCATGAATAATGAATTAATTTTGGTATCATATCTGTTTTCGTTTTTTGCCAATCAATATCGGCATGGTTTTATCTATTATCGGAATTGTCAACACACTGCAAGAAAACACAATGACGCTGTAAAGCAGCTGCTGCATGATGTTGTCGGTGCCGAAGTTAAGGTGTAAAAGCAATAATCCACTTCTGAGGTGCTGGATGAATAAGGGGTGCAAGCCGATTATCGCGATTGCACCGTTGGAAATCATTTCAACGTAATTGTTCCTTCTGTCGGGCAAGCACCTGAGAATCATTGCGGCTCCTGCTACTCCCGCAAGGCAGACAAGATATTGTCCGGGATTAAGGTAAACGTCTATCCATACATATGGTAAAATCGCTGCCAAATATAGGTATATCAGTAAAATACCCCTCCCATTAACACGCTACCAGCCAACGCGTTACGATGCCTATTCCTGATGTCTGTCAGGAAAAAGCCTTTTGTGGCGATGCCGATAATGTAATAAGGCATGGCATTGATTGTAGCTGCCAAGAAAAATGGTAATTCCCAATCGTCTGATATTACAAATGCCGCTAACACGACGCAGCCAATAGCCATTGCCGTTTTTGCATACACGGTTTGTGCCAACCTAACCAACAGCTTGATTTCGAACAGGCTCAACAAGAACCACGTGGGATAGCTTATCGGCATATTTAGCGGATATACAATGCCTGAAAGCGTCTCTCCGATAAAGCCGAAAGAATGTTCCTTTCTGTAAATCCAAGGCGACTCCAAAATAAGCATTAAGACATTTAGAGACAAATATGGGATAAGCAACCTCTTTACGTCAGAGTTTATACTCTTTTCTTTATGTAACAAGCCGGAAAGAAAGAAGAAAAACGGCATGTGAAAATTATAAATCAGTTTATGACAGGTGCCGGTATCAGTAGGAAGATGTCCCATGACAACCAGAAACAGTGCCATCACTTTTGCATAATCAATCCAACAGTATCTCATCGTTGCTGAAACTTTATATAAATATAGAAATCATTTTTTATGGTATATATCTACCCGTTGGCGGAATTAATTTTGTATGATATTCACATCTAAAAGTTGCATATATCGTTGATGTTTAGTAACTTAGTGGTACACAAACTATTGAGTACAAATCATCGTATGCACAACTTATATACAAAATTCGTCAAATCTCTTGAGATATGCAAGCGGTTTTCCAACAAGCTTGTGAATGAACAAGGAAACATTCCCCGTCGTGGTCCCATTCCTAAATTTTCTGATTTGGAGGTTGTCGCATTGTCTCTTACAGCCGAGGCGGAGAGTATAGACAGCGAGAACTAGCTCTTTGAGTCAAAACTCAATGAGTACAAAGAAAATATTCCCAATCTCATATCACGCAGACAGTTCAATGAGCGCAGGAAGAACACCGCAGGATTGTGTGAGAAAATACGCAAACGTATAGTGCTGGCAATGGATGGCGGCGAAGACCTCTTCTTCGTGGACTCTAAGCCCATTGAGGTGTGCCGTGTCGCAAGAGGGAAACGGTGCAAGATGGGACGTCAGGGAGAGTTCTCGCAAGCACCGGATTTCGGATTCTGTGCGTCGCAGAACACTTATTATTTCGGCTATAAGCTCCATGCAGTCTGCGGATTAAGCGGTGTCACACATTCTTATGACCTTTCGAAAGCAAGTGTGGATGACCGTAAGTTCATGAAGGATGTAAAGCTCGTTTATCACGATTGCGATATGTATGGCGACAAGAGATATATCGGAGCGGACATGCAGCTTGATTTGTTTGAGACAGCTCACATACGGCTTGAATGCCCATACAGAGTCAATCAGAAAAACTGGAAGCCGACATTCATTCCATTTGCCAAGGCAAGAAAAAGAATAGAGACTCTTTTCTCGCAGTTGACAGGGCAATTCCTTGTTATCAGAAACTATGCTACAATGACTGACGTGCTCTTTGCCTGAATCATTGGCAAAATCAGTGCAATGACCTGCTTGCAATATATCAACTACATTAATAATAGACCCATCGGCAGGATTAAGTACGCACTGAATTAATTCCGCCAACGGGTTTTCTAAATACTTATGGGCAGGAAAGGGAAGCGCATCATCAACGACTCTCTTCCTGTCTCTATTATGTTTTTCAAATCGGCTGCCACATCCATGCTGCGCAACATGTCTTCCAGCACCTTGTCCGTGCCGCAACATGCAGAAATCATGTCTTCCGTTTTGCCGACTTCCATATTGCCCGGTTTACGCATCAGACAGCTTCCCGCCTCCTCAAGAACGAACAGTGCCACTTCCGCCGCCTCATCAAAACGCTTATCCCTGACACTTCTTTCAGCCTTGGCTGTCCAAAAGCTGACGCTCTCAGACAAAGCCATGAGGTCCAACTGATTATGAGGCTCATAGAAAGATTCATCGATTTGTGCTTGCAGCGGCGACAGCAGTTCTCCGGGCATGGGTCTCCTCATTGCGGACAGTTGCTCTCTTCTCTGTCTCACATATTCATCAATGTTCTCGAAACTTTCCTTATATATTCCCTTGATGGCAACTGTCATTCCTCCCACAGAAGTGATGAGGCACTTGTCGCGCGACACGCGGATGCGGTAGCCCTCCATCCCGGCCAGAATGCCGGATGTGATTCTGACCATCGTATTCCCTGTAGAATAATAGTCAAATGTATGAGGCATGAAACGTATGCGTGTCGGAGCAATCTGCACCAACTGCATGAACGGCTGCATCACCTCGTCGGGAATGGTGGCGACGCGCCCGGAAGCACAGTCCTTCACCAGATAGAGGCTCATAAAACATTCTGTCAGGAATAACTGGATTTTCCTGCTGTCTCCCTGTATGAAGACAAGCCCGGAAATGGTGGCATATTCTTTTTCCTTGATGCGTTTGTGTTCACGCTTATATATGATAGTCTTATGAACAAATGTCCTAAATCTCTCTCAGCCTTTCCTCCGTCTTCTCCACTTTCGTGTGGTGGATGAAGAGGTAATGCCAGCTGCTGTCAGAGCATATTTCTACTTCCGGACTTTTTTTTATTTCATGTCCGTTATCAAATTCGCCCTCGATGGCATTAGTAAGAGTTTCTGAACTATACAGTGGCATCGTCACCCCCACTAAATATGTGAATTTAACTTTGTTCTCAAAATCTTGCGTCTTCTTATTCCGCTACACCCCAGTAGTGCTAATCCCATAAAGTCTTTGTTTTTGAGCAGGCAATCACCGATGTTACAACGACTTACCTACAATTTTCAACACTTTTTTCGGTACATCTCTTCATAGGAGATGTATAATCTCGAACTTATAGGTACAAATAGACCTATTACGCACTTTCTATTACTGTTTTTATATGAAGTTTGATTCTTTTTTCTTTACAAAAGTCGTTTTTTGTGTGTAAAAATTCTTCTAAATCCCGCTTATTTACTAACTTTGTCAAAGAAAATCAATCTCCTATGAAGAGTCATACATCTCTTATGAAGAGTCATACATCTCTTATGAAGAGATTCGCTGAAAAAAACGTATTTTTTCATCCATTCACATCCATTCTCTTGTAATCCTATAAGAACTATTACTTTTTTTATTTTATCGCTATATGAACGACTTCAACAGACTCATCATGCAGTTCTAAGCGGGTTATTTGGCAGACTCCTCAGATATATTTAGTGGGTGTTCTCGACAGACTCCTCCGTCGCTACCGCGCCACCTCCCCTAACTTAGGGGAGGAGCC
>JAJPZU010000064.1 GCA_021204165.1 Prevotellaceae bacterium | reverse complement strand
GTCTTTTCAGCGATAGGTATATAGGCTCCTCCCCTAAGTTAGGGGAGGTGGCGCGTAGCGACGGAGGAGTCTGTCGAATACAACCACCAAATACCTATGAGGAGTCTGTGAACACATCCGCTAAATATACATAAGGAGTCTGTCGAAAACAACCCGCTAAATATATACGAGGAATATGTTGCATTATCTACTTAAATTCAGCAATTTATAATCATCTTAAAACAGCTTCTAAAAAGAACAGCTTTTCAGAGCTTGGAAGTCCGTTTCTGCACATCTGTCGGCGACTCGCCGAAATAATCCTTATAGCACTTTGCGAAATAGCTCGGAGAAGAGAATCCTACTTTATATGAGATTTCCGACACAGTGCTTTCGGAGGAGGAAAGCAGTGAGGCGGCGCGCTTCAACCGGAGGATGCGCACAAGCTCCACCGGTGAATAGTTGGTCAGTGCCTTTATCTTTCGATAGAACTGCACACGACTAAGCCCAAGTTCTGCACCAAGTGTCTCTACGCTCATCGTCGGATCGGCAATGTCCCGCTCGACAAGAGCCACAAAACGCGCATAAAACTCGTTATCCACGCTACCCTTCTGCACAGCCGGCTTTTCCGGCTGCGGCATACAGGAGAACTTGTCGGCAAATGTCTGTTTGACCCGTTCCCTGTTGAGCATCAACGATTCGATACGCGCAAGCAGCATGTCTATGTCGAAAGGTTTGGACAGATAGGCATCGGCTCCGCACTTGTAGCCTTCCAGCCGCTGCTCGTCAAGCGCACAGGCAGTAAGCATCAGTACAGGAATGTGCGATGTGGTCATTTCTGATTTCAGACGTCTGCAACACTCCAGTCCGTCCATGACCGGCATCATGACATCGCAGATTATCACGTCGGGAATATATTTTGCAGCCATCTTTATGCCCTTCTGTCCGTCGCCGCTCTCAATCACCAGCATACGATCGCCCACAGCTCCGCGTATCAGTGTGCGTATGTCGCGATTATCGTCAATGACAAGCAGGCAGCTGCGCTTCTCGTCGGCAGCTATCTCCGGCATCTCCACATCGCCAAGTTCGCCGGTCACAAGTGCTTCATCAATATTCTTCTCCGACTCATTGACCGGAGCGGAAGTGTGCTTCACCGGAATTGTGACGGAGAAGGTCGTTCCCTGCTTAGGAATGCTCTCCACCGCGACAGTGCCTCCATGAAGTTCCACAAAGGCTTTGACCAGTGCAAGTCCTATGCCGAATCCTTCCGGACGTACTTTCTCCACCTGATAGAAACGGTCGAAAATATGCGCCATGTCTTCACGGCTCATCCCTATCCCGGTATCCGCAATCTCAATATTCAGCACCATACCGTCTGTTCTGAATCGGGCTGTGACAGTTCCGTTTTCCGGTGTATATTTGAACGCGTTTGACACGAGATTGAAAAACACGCGCTCCATCTTCTCCACATCCACAGCCATAACAAAGTCTGTCTCCTCTGGAATATCTACCGCAAAACGGATGTGTCGCCTGAAAGCAAGCACCTTGAAAGAATCTGCCCATCCCGTCACACATTTGCGCAAATCGACTTCGGTGAGGTTCAGATGCAGCATACCATCTTCATATTTGCGGAAGTCAAGAATCTGATTGACAAGACGCATGAGTATCTTCACGTTCTTCCCGGCAAGACGCATGAGTGCAGTCTGTTTCTCCGTCAGGTTGTCGGCTTTGCACATCATATCCACCGGAGCGGAAATGAGGGTCAGCGGTGTACGCAGGTCGTGGGATATGTTGGTGAAAAATGCCAGCTTCGCATTGGTGGCATTTTTCAGCTGCTCGTTCATCTTCAAGGCACACCCTTTCTGTTCCTCCAGTTCATCGTTGAGTTTTATCAGTTGGTCGCGTTGTTTTTCCAGTTGCTCGTTCTGACTGGCAAGCACATGTTTGCTACGCTTGTTGATGCGGAACGCGCGCTGAAGCATAAATATGAGCACCAACAGCAGTACAGCAACGGCAACGGCCACATAAAACATCAGTTTCTGCTCTGAATAGCGCGCGAGTAAGTTCCCTGTCTTGGCTTTAAGGACGCTTATCTTTTCAATTTCCTCTTCCAGAAGCCGGTCTTGCTCCAAGAGGATGTCGGCATTGGAACAGTCCACCAGTATCGCATCGGAAAGGACAGTGAGACGATTATATGATTCTCCATCAAGAATTTTCATGGCTGTCCGCACAAGCTCGCCTCCTCCGGTAGGATAAATCACCGTGGCATCAATGACACCATCAGCCACAGCTCTGATACCGGTTTGGGGGATGGCATCAACTCCCACAATGAGAACATGCTCAAGCCCATGCTTCTTTGCCACAGCCCTCGCCGCGATAGCCATGCGGTCGTTATGCGCGAATATGGCATCCACATCGGGATAGACACTCAGCAGCGAATCTACAACCCGTTCCGCCCCTTCCGGTGTCCAGTCGGCATAAGCTGAAGCGACGAGTTCCACATCTTCACACGCAGATATGGCTGCAAGCATTCCCTCATGACGGTCATCGGCAGGAGTAGAGTCTTTCAATCCCTTTATCTCCATAATTCTGCCACGATGTCCCAACCGCGACAAGATATACAGCCCTGCCGCTTCACCGATTCGCCGATTGTCCGCTCCCATGTAGGCGGTAAAGTTCTCGCCATTCACCTTGCGGTCGAAAAGAACGACAGGTATGCCTTTCTTGTAGGCGGCAGTGATAATCGGAGTAAGTGCCACCGCCTCACGAGGGGAAGCAATGATGATGTCAAAATCAGCGTCCATGAAATAGCGTATATCCTCAATCTGCTTCTCGCTGCTGTCGTCAGCGGAGAGAATCTCAACCTTCACATCGTCATGGAATATCATTTCGCGCAGAATCTCATCGTTCAGCTTCTCGCGCCAGTCATCGTAACTGTTCTGAGAAACTCCAATACGATATTTGACGGACTGAGCAGGATGTGACACCATACAATGCCGCTCCGGCTGTACGTTCTTCGTACAACCTATTACCATACAAGCACATAATATAAGAATAAATCTTCGCATAGTATTATCAATGGTTTGCATCTAACATTTGCAAAGTTAGAAGTTTCTTTCCAAACCCCATAAAACCACATCCACTATTTTTTGTTATTACATATAGAAAGACCATCGGGACAGCAAGCGTCCATGATGCCGGAAATGCTTCATTTTCTTGAAATTTTGTTTCTTTGTAACGTTTTTGTCGGTTTATGAAACATTTTTTTCTGCCACATCAGGGACAACCGAGTACTTTTGCAACCGAAACACATACGGACAATAATTCCGCCGCACATATAAGACATATAAGGTTAGTTTTGCAAGGTGAAAGATTTGTTTTTCAGGAAGACAATAGAAACCACATTAAAACTTTCATCATTATGAACATAAACAAAACAATCTGTGCAGCTACACTGAGTCTGTTGCTATCGAGTATGACAGCCACGGCAAAGGAGGGACTTGACATCGCTTTTCTCGGTACGAACAACTGTATGGTCAAAGTGACCGGACAGAAGAACATCATTCTGCTGCCAATAGAGGAGGCTGTACCGGAAGCCATTGTCAATGTGCTTGTCAACGGTAATGTCAAGCAGAAACTCTATGTCAAGTTAGCGGTGAGCCGCATCGACTACTATGTTCCCCTTGACATCGCACAATATGAAGGTCAGAAAGTGCTGCTCGACATCCAGAGGGAAAGCAACCGTTCACTCTCGCGTGACATTCAGGACGAGGCTTGCTGGGAGAGCATGAAACTCAGCGACTCTTTCGACACCGCCAACAGGGAACGCTTCCGCCCGCTTTTCCATCATACACCCCAGTACGGATGGATGAACGACCCTAACGGAATGTTCTGGAAAGACGGGGTATGGCATCTCTACTATCAGTACAATCCTTACGGTTCGATGTGGCAGAACATGCACTGGGGACACTCTACAAGCTATGACCTTATACACTGGGAACAGCAACCTGTTGCCATATCTCCCAACGGAATCGGAACCGTGTTCAGCGGCAGTGCCGTGGTTGACCACGAGAACACCGCAGGGTTCGGAAAGGATGCAATCATTGCACTATACACCTCTGCAGGCGCAAGCCAGACACAGAGCCTTGCCAGCAGCCACGACGGACAGACTTTCGACATCTATGATGGCAATCCCATCATTGCCTACCACAGAGAAAGTCGCGACCCGAACATGTTCTGGAACGAGAAGACCCGCAAATGGAATCTGCTGCTCGCCAGTGCTCTTGACCACGAAATGCTCATATTTTCTTCCGAAGACTTAAAGTCATGGACGCTCGAAAGCTCTTTCGGGCGCGGCTATGGAGCGCAAGACGGAGTATGGGAATGCCCCGATTTGATGCAACTTCCCATACGCGGCACCAAGAAAAAGAAGTGGGTGCTGATATGCAACATCAATCCCGGAGGTCCTTTCGGCGGCAGTGCCACACAATATTTCGTCGGCGATTTCGACGGAAAGACATTCGTATGCGACACCGACAAGGATGTGTCCAAATGGATGGACTACGGCAAAGACCACTATGCTGCCGTATCGTGGAGCAACGCGCCGGAGAACAGACACACAGTCATCGCATGGATGAGCAACTGGCAGTATGCCAACGAAGTTCCGACCAAACAATTCAGAAGTGCCAACACCCTGCCTCGCGAACTTGAGCTGTTCACTGCACCTGACGGAGAACTATACTTGTCTGTCAAGCCTTCGCCGGAGACAGAACTGATGAGAGGCGAAGCCGAAAAGCACACCGCAGCCGCCATCAAACCGGAAGGCATCAGCTACAGTCTGCCGGAAGCCAACGATGGGGTATGCGAGATAGTTCTCGACATGAACCTGCGCAAGGCGAATACCATAAACATCACATTGTCAAACGACAAAGGCGAATGTGTAATCATGGCCTACGACCGAAAGTCTGACACTTTCGCCATGGACAGAAATCAAAGCGGTATCACCGACTTCAACAATGCCTTCCACGCTGTTACCGTGGCACCTACACACCACAAGACTGCCCAACGCACACTGCGCCTGTTCATAGACCGTTGCAGCATTGAGGCATTCGACGGTGAGGGACACTTTGCCATGACCAATCTCGTGTTCCCGACAGCTCCGTACAACAAAATAAGCATCACCGCCGAATCGGGCAATGCAAAAATAAATTCAGCCGTAATATATCCTATTCATATTTAACAATCTGCCATTATGAACCACACTCAGAACACCACAAGAACCTTCATCCCCGTGATGTTGTGTTTCTTCACCATGGGATTCGTTGACCTCGTAGGCATCGCATCCAACTATGTACAAAAAGATTTGGGACTGCCCGACTGGCAGGCCAACATCATGCCTTCGCTCGTATTTTTCTGGTTTCTCATCTTCTCCGTTCCTACAGGAATGCTGATGAACAAAATCGGACGCAAAAAGACAGTACTCCTCAGCATTTCAGTGACAGCCGTATCTCTGCTGCTGCCCATCCTAAATGAGAGCTACGAAATGACACTCGCAGCATTTTCTCTCCTCGGAATAGGAAACGCGCTGATGCAGACATCGCTCAACCCGCTCATCAGCAATATCGTGGCAGAGAACAAGCTCGCCTCGACTCTCACTTTCGGACAGTTCGTCAAAGCCATCGCCTCTTTTCTGGCACCATATATTGCAATGTGGGGAGCCACACAAACCTTGCCTTCCTTCGGCTTAGGATGGAAGATACTGTTTCCAACCTACATGACCATTGCAGTCATAGCCATACTCCTGCTTGGTACGACTCACATCAAAGAAGAAAAAGCGGAAAACGGCAAAGCCTCCGGTTTCCTGCAATGTTTCAAGTTGCTGGGCAATCCGTTCATCCTGCTCTGCTTCATCGGTATTATATGCCATGTGGGTATTGACGTAGGCACGAACACCACCGCACCGAAGATTCTGATGGAACGACTCGGCATCGATCTTAACGAAGCGGGATTCGCCACCAGCCTCTATTTCATCTTCCGTACCGCAGGCTGCCTACTCGGCTCCTACTTGCTGCGCAACCTGTCAAGCCGCACATTCTTCGGAATCAGCGCAATGCTCATCATCGTCGCCATGCTGATGCTCGGTTTTTCAAGCCACAAAACGGTTCTCTACATTGCCATTGCAATGGTCGGATTCGGCAATTCAAACATTTTTTCCATTATCTTTGCAGGTGCATTGCAGTCGCTGCCCGACAAGAAGAACGAAGTTTCCGGTCTGATGATTATGGGACTCTTCGGCGGTACAATATTTCCTATGGCAATGGGTATCGCCGCTGATGCAGCCGGACAGCTCGGCGCGGTAATCGTCATGGGCATAGGTGCGGCATACCTCCTGTTCTACACCACAAAAGTTAAGCAATAATCCTCTAATCATATATACATTATGAAGAAATACATCATAGGAATGGGCGAAGCCCTTTGGGATATTCTCCCCGACGGAAAGAAAATAGGCGGTGCACCCGCCAACTTCGCATACCACGTTTCGCAACAAGGACTCAACGGATGTGCCATAAGCGCAATAGGCAAGGATACTCTTGGCGATGAGATTATCGAGGCTTTTGACAGCAAACACCTCAGCTACCATCTTGAACGTGTCGATTGCCCGACTGGAACTGTCGAAGTGACGCTCGACTCTAACGGCATTCCACAGTACGACATCAAGGAAAACGCAGCTTGGGACTGCATACCGTGGACGAAGGAATTGGCTGCCATCGCTGCACAGACCCAAGCCATCTGCTTCGGTTCGCTCGCACAGCGCAGTGCCACTTCGCACCGTATCATCCATCAGTTCCTCGCCGCCATGCCGCAGTTCTTCACCGATGAAGAGACCGGTCTGACACAGCCTACGCTCAAGGTTTTCGACATAAATCTGCGACAGTCATTCTACACAAAGGAAGTGATAGAAGAGTCGCTGCACATGAGCAACATACTGAAAATAAACGATGAGGAACTGGTCATCGTATCGCGCCTTCTCGGAATGCACACTGAAGAACTGGAGCACCTCATATTCCACTTACCCAAACATGCAACCGGCAATCTCACTCCGCAGCAGACGGAAGTGATTGCTCCTATATGCGACCTGTGCAGACAGATACAGTCCCGCTATTCTCTCCAGATGATTATACTCACATGCGGAACTCACGGCAGCTATGTCTTCACAGACAAGGAGGTGTCCTTTCTTCCTACACCGAAAGTACAGGTGGCAGACACCGTAGGTGCCGGCGACTCGTTCACAGGCACTTTCATTGCCTCTCTCATCAAAGGCAAAAGTATTGCCGAAGCACACAGAAAAGCGGTGGAAATATCTGCGTATGTCTGCACACAGAACGGCGCAATGCCCGAACTGCCTCAGTCGCTAAAATAGTCCGGCATATCATTTCCGACCGAAAGCGACAAGAAGGTCACTTGCCGAATTGTCTTCCAAAGTACAGGACAAATGACAAAAAATGCTTAACTTTGCAGTCTCAAACGGCATCCGGACAATCCGGATGCCGTCAAAACAAGCAAACATTAATCAAAAAGTATTATGGCTTACAACTTGCTAAAAGGTAAAAGGGGTATTATTTTCGGCGCGTTGAACGATGCGTCCATCGCATGGAAAGTGGCAGAACGTGCACACGAAGAAGGTGCACAGATAGTGCTTACCAACACGGCTGTCGCTTGCCGCATGGGCACAATAGCAGAACTGGCAAAGAAAACTGATGCCACAGTCATCGCAGCGGATGCCACAAGCGTGGAAGATTTGGAGATGCTCTTTTCCGAGGCGCAGAAAGCTCTCGGCGGAAAAATCGACTTTGTTCTCCACAGTTGTGCAATGAGTGCAAACATGAGAAAGAAGCGCACATACGATGACCTTGACTACAGCCTGCTCGACAAGACTCTTGACATCAGTGCTATAAGTTTCCACAAAATGCTCCAAGTGGCAAAGAAGATGGACGCCATCAATGAAGGCGGTTCTGTTCTCGCCCTCACATACGTTGCTTCTCACCGTACATTCTTCGGATACAACGACATGGCAGACGCAAAGTCCTTGCTCGAAAGCATCGCACGCAGCTTCGGTTATATCTACGGACGCGAGAAGGGTGTGAGAGTAAACACCATTTCCCAGTCACCGACGTTCACCACTGCCGGAAGCGGTATTAAGGGCTTCGACGGTTTGTATGATTTCAGCGACCGCATGTCGCCACTTGGCAATGCCAGTGCTGACGAATGTGCAGACTATTGCGTGGTGATGTTCAGCGACCTCACCAAGAAAGTGACCATGCAGACTTTGTTCCACGACGGAGGATTCTCCAACATGGGCATGTCACTCCGCGGTATGACCCAGTACAACAAGAGTTTCATAGACGAGAACCGTGACGAAAACGGCAAAATCATCTACGGATAAGCAATTTGTTTTCTTTACAAAGGCACGGGGACATGCCTTATAATGCAACAACTCCCCATCACCGGACTGGCGATGGGGAGTTGCTTTTAGCCAAAACTAATCAAAGTCCGACAGAATGTCGTTCTCAATTACACATTGTTCCTGAGATATCGGAGAAGCTTATATTCATCAGCCGGAGCATCAGGGAACAAAGTCTTAACGATGTCCGTAATATCCTCTTCTAATTGTAAATTGATTCTATCACCGGACAATACTTTCAGCGATACGACACTTCCATCCCTCCGGTGGATGGTCAGCCGTCCCCTGTGATACTCATACCTACCGGAATAAACCACCTCTTCATTTTCATTCAAGCCTTTGATGGAATCCCCGTCAAATTCCAAATATGCCGCCATATTTTGTGTTATATAACGGTTGACGCTGAGACTCTCGTCAGTGTTCTCATCGAGTGCTGGCAATATAGAATATCTACTCGCTATACCACCGTATATGCCGGACGGGATGACCACACTTGTCTCTATTCTGACCTTTCCCGACTCCCCGACAACGATTTCAGATGTCCCCAGTCTCTCTTTAGTGAGAATGATTATCTTGTTCTCTTGAACAGTCACGTCACACATTTCCCTGTCATATTTTAGGATTACATCATCCCCGAAACCAGAAGGCAGAGTCACCACACATGAGTCATCTCGCCATAGAGTGACGGACATTGTTTCGCTGTTATTGTCCTCATCGTTGTCGCAGGCATAGAAAACTGATAAAAATAACAAAAAAAGCAGTATGCTAAATTTTTGTTTCATAAACCCGTTGGCGGAATTAAATTAGTAAATAATTGACGATTAAAAAGTTGTACATATCACTGATTTTGTGTAAATTAGTAGTGTTCAATCTATTAATTTCAAATCATCGTATGCATAACCTTTACGCAATATTCGCCAAAATTCTCGAGATATGCAAGCGATTCTCCAAAAACTTGGTTAATGAACATGGCAATATTTCTCGTAGAGGAGCTGTACCCCGTTCCTCTGACTTGGAGGTCGTTGCCCTGAATCTCACAGCCGAGGCATTAAGCATCGACAGTGAAAACTATCTGTTCCATAAGTTGGCGGAGTATCGTTCTTCGTTCACGAAACTTATCTCCAGACGTTAATAGTTACCTGACAGCAATTTTTTCAGAATATACACCGTTTTCACGCTGAACCGAGACAATATAAATGCCCGCTTTAGGAAGTTTGACTGTGTTGGGCGCATAATCCCATGCAACCAAAACACCATCAATGCCATACACATCAAAACGGATGCCTTCTTCGCCCTCTACGTCGAGTGATAATTCGTTGACATGTATTTGCAGATGAGTACCGCCGTTGTCTGTCAACACATTATCAATGCCCGAAGGCTTCACGTCGGAAAGACTACAGATGTTGAACTTACTGCCTGCGTATGACTGGTCGATAGTCTGAACACCAACGGTATAATCACCAGCACCAAACGGAACTATCTCGTATGAACTTACCGCTGACGACAAAGATGTCTGGATGTCGTTACCAACTTTCAGATGTCCGGTTACAATGTCAGCCGGAATCATGGTGTAAAATTCCGTCAAGCCGCCTCATTTCGGACAGACACTTTGCATACGCTGACACTTGCGTCAGACTTCATTCTTTGCATTTTCGGAGGAAAAGATTGGCCCGGCTTTGCCCCCACATTTCACCGGAGGTACAGAGCTGATTATGTTCCTTCATCCCCATCAAGGCTTGCCCACAGTGAATCTGTATGTACCCGAACCAACCATAATGACTGCTGACTCCCCGATTGTCACGGATTCAACACCTCGTCTGCCAGCCCGTATCTTTTTCCCGCTCTCCACAATCCGTTTGTCGTCAGTCAGGGGAAGCTCTATTGTTGCAACGGTATTGGCAGGAATCTCCACAGTATAATCCACAGCATCTCCGTGCCTGTCATACGACAGACCGACCTTACCGTAGGAAGTGACAGTGGCAGCCGTCAGCGACGTCATGTCTGCCGGCATCCACGGTGCCACCCGAATATGCTTTCCGCCATCGTCAGCAGTCTTTATTCCACCAAGCACACTGAAGAACCATTCCTCAATGTGATCCATCATGCAATGATTCTGTGAGAACCTGCCCACATCCCAATATTCCGGTGTGGTGGTGTAGCCCTCCTTCACCCAAAAGCCATAGCTCGGACAGTCGGTTTGGTTTGCCATAGCATAGATTATGTCATTGTAGCCGAAGCGCGCCAATGTCATGAACAGTGGTTTAAGGGCAATCTCACCGGTCTTAATCTTATATCCGTCCTGTCTCACCCGCTCAGCCAACAATTCCGCCAGACGCATCTCGTCTTTTTCTTCCGCAAGTCCATAGTAAAGAGGCATGGCCAGCTCCGACTGCTGACCGTTGCCATAAACTCCCGGTGTCACATTCGCCATAAAACGCTTATTGAACGCATCTTTTGTGAATGCCGCCCTATCTGCAAAGCCCGTAGCATCAGCCTCATTGCCAAGTTCCGCCGCCACCTCAGCCATGACGCGCATCAGATTGTAATATGTAATAGTCATGGTGAAATCAGGGCGTACAAGCGGAAAGACTCCAGCCGATTCCTGTCCCCAGTCTGAGAGCGCACTGAGGTCATTGCGCATGATGCCGTCTTCGGTCTGACGCGTATAATAATCTGCCAAAAGCTTCATCTGTGGATAGTATTCGCGAATCAGGCTCTTGTCGCCATACACTTTCCAACATCCGTAAGGGAGGAGTATGGCTGTGCCACCCCAGTTAGGGTCATTGTCATAGACACTCATGTAATGCGGCGCCGTCGAAGGCACATGCCCGTCCGGATACTGCGAGTCAAAACAGTCAAGGACCACTTTACGGAAGAAATTCCGCATATCAAAATTATATACTATGGAATTGAACATTTCGTTTGCCACCTCAAGCCATCCCAGCTTCTCACGATGAGGGCAGTCCGTAAGACTGTTGTAGAGTTGCGAAGCTATCGCATCGCGGCATATCACATGGATGTCGTTAAGCAACTGGTTGGATGTCACAAACACACCACCGTTGTCAACATCGCTGCGAATCCGCATTGCAGTGAAATCCGATGCGGCAGGACACACGTCAAGTCCCTCAATGAGAAGATACCGGAAACCATGATACATAAACTCCGGTCCCCACTGCTCACCCTCCGCATCACCACGAAACGTGTAAATATCATACGTGTCTGCCGGACCGGTGTAGTACTCTTCCATAAATATCGTGCCATCAGGATTGAGGCTCTCGCCAGAGCGCAAAGTGATGACCTGTCCGGACTTCCCTTTAAGCCGGAACCGGTATTGACCGGCATAGTTGCGTCCGAAGTCAACCACATACCACTTTTTTCTCCTGCACTGTAAGCTGTTACATCTACAGCCTGCCATTCCTCCACAACCCGGAGCGGCTCATACATACGCGCCCGGAGAATGCCGAAGCCTTCTGCCTGCGTGCTTGCGAAATGAGGGGTGAACACCTGTGCAGCCTCCCATTCTCCCTTGGCAAGAGCAGTGCCCGCCAAGATTGCACCGGCGCGGCGGGCATCATAGTCTTCCCCACCCCACCAATTGCTTCCGGTAGTGGCAGATTCGGTCGTAAGCCAGCTTCCGTCGGTCACAATCCGCTCTCGGCTACCATCCTCGTACTCCAAAAGCAGCTCGGCAAGCAAGCCCGTTGTACCACGGTTAACCACCTCACCTTTTGAAAACCGTCCTGCCAGCAGTTCCACATTATATAATCCCCCCGCCACCTGTGCAAGCACACTATTAGTCCCTTGCCTCACAAGCCGAGTCACATCATAGGTTGAATACAGCACCGTGCGCTCATATTCACTCTCACCGGGTTCAAGCACAGCATCTGTAACCCGTTCACCGTTCAGACGCATGGTAAACACACCCAAACCTGAAGCATAGATGCGGGCGCGCCTAACCGGACGGGAAACAGTGAACTCACGACCGAAATACGGCACATTAGTAGCATCTCCGGTAAAGGCAGGACGTTCACCGACAAATGTCTTTACAACAGAATAATGACGGTTGTCGGCGGACTGTTGCAAAGTGAAATTCTCCGGAAAATTAGCCACAGTCCCTCTGTCTTGCCACGAAGCATCGTCTTGCCGCGGATACAGCACCACCCGATTCACCTCACGCTGCGCACCAAGATCGAGCGTAAGCCACACATGGCTGTCGGGCACGGAAAATGCCTGAGTTGTATAGCCCAAAGCCACATCTCCCAATATCTTACCGTCGCAAAGATAGTCAAGATTCCATTTCTGCTTCCAATTCCAATTGTTCGAAGCCGCTGCCTTGTAGCTGAGTTTTCCATCCTTGCCATAAACCTCTATTTCTGCAAACTGCATATAATAGTTCTTGCTATCAGCCGCAGCCGGAAGCCCCAACCGTGTGACATCGATTCGCAGATACCTTGCAGACAGTGGTTGCTCCATCACAATTTCAAACTCGGCATTCGTCCGCAGCGAGGTCGAAATCCATTTGCCCGTCCACTCGTCAGGATTCATGAATGCCGTCTCAAACGTACTTTCAGCACTGGCACAATCGCCATGCCTCTCTCCCCACACACGAACCGTCCATGAATAATCAGCACATGAAGCCAGCGGCTTACCGGCATAGACGATTCCGTTCTGTTCGGCCGATTCCACCTTGCCGCTATCCCATACAGTAACACCGTTGGCATCGCACACGACAATTTCATAAGCCTGTTGACGAAATCCCCGCTCCTCACTCACGGTTTGCCATGAAAACACAGGGGGAGTGTCAATTCCAAGCGGACTTCTCATTCCGGATACTCTCAGCTCCGTCAGACCGACAGTAGCGGATACACACAGAACAAAACTCCACAATGCCAGCATAACAACAATCACTTTTTTTCATAATTCTTAGATTCTACAACTTAATTATACTTTAGTAATGATAAAATGGGCTATGAGGGCTTTTTTCCCATAATCCGATTTTATTTCGTGCCACAAAGATAAGAAAAAAGAGGGCGAAAATGTTTTTATGCTTGTTTTTTTAGCCTTTATACAACGTTCATGCCTCTCCATACCGCCCGAAAACTGTCAGAAGAGGGGGTACAGGCTGTCAGAAGTCTGTTTTTTG
>JAJPZU010000137.1 GCA_021204165.1 Prevotellaceae bacterium | reverse complement strand
ACTTTGCCAAAATATAACAAATGTGAACAAGCCGTCCAAAAACGCAACATTATTTCACAATTAAGTAGGCTCTCGGAAAATGCGCGTAGAAGCCCCGACTTCCGATAAAAGTTCGGTGCGCTTCATTTTGACGCGTGCCAGAGGGCTTGGAATTTTAACATTTGACAAAATCAAAAAGATAGTATAATGAAATAAAACAGGTAAAAGAGAAATCAAAACAGTCTAAACACTTATCATTTTGTCAAAAGTCAAACACCTTCAAAAAAGCAATGTCAAAAAATTTTTTATGGGCTTAAAAATAGATTGAAAAATTCCCTTGTTCTACAATGTTCCCTAAATAAATATTTTTCATTACTATCGTAGGAAGTTGTTTTAAGTTTATTACGATAAACTATTATAGTCCGTCTTTCGGTAATTTAGAGAGCCTTTCTGGGTTGTTTTCGACAGACTCCTCATGTGAGACTTGTATGTGTTAGCTGACGTTTTCGACAGACTCCTAACATGTTGTGTTGGATGCTTTGTGGGTGTATTCGACAGACTCCTCCGTCGCTACCGCGCCACCTTCCCTAACTTAGGGGAGGAGCCAAGTTACCGTATTGGGTGTCAGTGCTATACACCCACTTCATAGTCTTTTCAAGCTATGGTATATAGGCTCCTCCCCTAAGCATTCTATGATGCACCTCTTGCGAAGCATGATTTTGTCCCACATGGACATGAGCCTGTTCTTTATGTTTGCCCTCAATCCGTGAACGAGGTGTATTCCCCTGTCAAACAGGTCTTCGAAAAGAGCCTGTTTGATGTATCCCCTGTCGGCGAAGACCTTTCCGTAGAGTTCCTTGGCGAAGACCGTCCACACCCGTTTGTCCCTGTCGCCAACGTTTGCGCCTGTAAGACAGAAGGTTATAATCTCTCCACTGTCATTGCACATCAATCGCACACAGAAGAATAGCAGCCAACCGACTGGCGACTGACTGCATATATGCGTTGTCCAAAGAGGAACTGTCCAAGATGGACAGAGAGATTGAGGGGATTGCTGGAAATATCTTCCATAAACAAAGTGGTGTTCGCTTGTAATTTCTTATTTTTTCAAAAAAATATGATTGCCATGCAGTCTTTTGATTGTAAATAGTATCTATTTAATTAAAGAGATTTATTTTTTTGTTAAATTTAAAAGAATACTATTATGATTAGTATTTCTACTACTTCCAATCGTCCTAATGGAACTTGGAATAATGAAATGGGATATGGATTGTGTAATGCATTTGCTGCAGTTTCTCAAGCAAAATCTAGTCTTATTGAATTTAATAACCGAATCATTTCTTCGGATTACACAGTTACAGGGTGGACAATACATTCGAAAAATATAACTGTAACCAATGGGGCTAAATTAAAGATGAACGTTGGAGGGTCTATCTCTATAAACAAGCCTTATATAATCAACAAAGGGGCTAAACCTGAAATTTTATTATCTAATAATTAGAAAAAACATGGAAGTGTTGTAATTTCAATGATTATATTGAGTTTGCAACATTTCCTTGTTATATTTATTGAAATTATGCAAGAACGTCATACAAACAGAGAACAATACTTTAAAGAACTTGCCTATACATCTGAACATTATTATATACCATATATTAAACAATATCACGAATTAAAACAAGGATTAAATGTATTGGAAATAGGATGTGGAGAGGGTGGTAATTTATTGCCATTCTCAAAAATGGGATGTATTGTTACGGGAGTTGATATCGCAAAAATCAGAATAGAAGAAGCTAAACATTTTTTCGAAAAGAATAATGCGTTAGGGACATTCATAGCGGAAGATATCTTCAATCTGAAGGAACTGGAATCAAAATTTGATGTTATTATATGTCATGATGTGATAGAGCATATTAATAACAAGTCATCATTCTTAGCAAAGATTGGCAATTATATGCGAAAAGACGGCATTCTTTTCATGTCTTTCCCTGCATGGTTAATGCCTTTTGGAGGTCATCAGCAAATATGTAGAAATCAAATTTGTTCTCATACGCCTTTCATACATTGGCTACCAACACTTTTATACAAAGGTGTATTGAAATTTTTCAACGAAAATGATGGATGTATAAGAGAATTACTGTCAATTAAACAAACTCGTGTTACTATTGAAAAATTTGAAAAACTTATTTTAAATAACACCAAGCTACAAATCAATGATAGACAACTATTTTTGATTAATCCACATTACAAAATTAAATTCAGGCTTAGTCCTATGAAGTTACCTGTAGTAATATCATACATACCATTTATTAGGAATGTCTTTAGTTCAAGTTGTTTTTATGTTCTTTCTTATAAAGATTCAAATGAAAAGTTTATTAGTATATCGACATTAACACCTTAATTTAGGTGTTAATGTCAATCCACCAATATAACCTACCATGTTATTCTTATACCAAATGGGCTTGTAAACATTATTGGTTGTTCTGTCCATATCGTATGTTTGTAACTGTTGGATGGAACGAACCAATTTATAGTGGGCTCAACGAAAACACTCGCATTCGGAGTGAATTTATATTGCAGCCCGACACTGAAACTTGTCTGCCATTGGAAAGCAGGCGTAAAATGATAATTGTCAGAATATGCTGTCTGCCAATTTACTATATAATTACGGGTCTGCTTTCCATACATAGGGAAAAAATCCGCTGACCCAAAATCCGCAGACCGTTAATATGCATCCGTTAGACAATGCTCATGCCGAGCGTACACAAAACAACAAACGCTAATCTTCAATAGATTAGCGTTTGTTCTGTGGTGCCACCAGGAATCGAACCGGGGACACAAGGATTTTCAGTCCTTTGCTCTACCAACTGAGCTATGGCACCAACGTTTTCCGTTTTGCGAGTGCAAAGGTAGAGAGAAATAATGAACAAGCAAAATAAAAGAGAAGGAAAGTGTGTAGAATAGGGATATTTTATGAATTATTTACAACTATTTGTTAATTTATGGTTAAATACAAGTTTTTACAGAAGGAAAAGCAGAGATATGTTTATAAAGAGTGCATTTACCGAAATCCTCCACTCTGGTAAGATTTGTCAGTAAATGCACCCTCTAAATTGCCGAAGACGGTCTATAGCAGTCTTTCGTAATAAAGTTAAAACGGCTTTAATTATTCCAACAGAATAGCCGTCGCCGTGTTGTTGTCCATTTGTGGCATAGTCCACCCTGCACAGGCATGGGTGTATGTCGGATCGCATATCACGTATTTGTCGTTGTCAACCAGAATGCAGTCTCCATCGACAGATTCATCGAAATGTACAGCAGTGGCAAGATGTCCCGGATAATACACCAATGCAACCCGCATTCCTAAAAGGTCGCGGACAAGACGTGAGAAAAGTATGGAGCGGTCTTCGCAGTCGCTGTAAGGATAGAAGAGAGTTTCGTCAGCGAAGAATGCGCGGTCTTCTCCCCACACTTCGTCGTCGAGCTTATAGACGAAGCCTGTCTGCACAAAGTTCAGCAGTTTGTTCACGGCCTCCAGCTGTGTGCATCCCGCCAGTTGTTTGTGCAGTGTGGGATAAATGGCTGCACGTGCATGGCTGCTCATAGGTGTGTTGGCATACATCACCCAGCGCGTCATGAAATTCTCATTTCCTTCCGGAGACGGATAGGAATTGTAGAAGTCTATCAGATTCTTGTTTTCATCGACTTCGACTGTCAGTTCCGGATAGCGGTAGGACTGTATGCTCCGGCTGTCTGTAGCTTTCATGTTGAAGCGTTGTTCCGTCCACACAAGCAACGAAAGTTCCTGCTCTTTTGGATATGCCACGTTACATATATCCATGTAGTTGTTCTCGCATTTCTGTAGCGGATAGAAGAACGCATCTTCAATAATGTAGTATTGGAAGTTATTGTAGAGGCGGTTCTTGGTACCGTAGAGCATATACAGTTTGTCATCGACAGTGGCAAGTCGCATCTTGTAGCCGGACTGGCAATATATATAGGCTGTCAGCATGGCGGCCTCATTGGTTCCTTCGCCACAGAATGTATCAGACAATGATTTCAGCATCTGCAAATATGCCCAGTCGCAGAGCTGTCCGGCATTGCGCAACGCAAGGCAGTCTTTTATGGCATTGCTGAAGCGTGCTTCCGAGAGTGTGAGCCATGTGTCGGCGATAGTGTTCGCTTGGCAGTCTTTTAATATGAACTTGTTTGACTTTCCCAAACGGACTTTGCACTTGGTCCCGTAGAAATAGAACTCAGTCCATTCGTACCCGGTGTTGCCCTCATGTCCGTTTCCGGTACCGGCAATCTCAAGAGAGGCGATGGCATCCTTGTCAAATTCTATGTCCTTTCTTGCTTCCGGCATACCGTCCGGCAGGAACGGCTTCTCTTCCGGTATCTTGAAGATTGGAGTTGGCTGTGCTCGTTTGGATGGCTTGCGAACCACTTTGGCGACTTTATAGGCGGCGGTGGTCACTCGCCGTGTGGTGTCTGCCACAGGAATCACGCGTATCTTGTTCATCAGCGGCTTCTCTACAGGAGGTTCCGCATTGTATTGTTTCCATGCCTCACGTACAAACTCTGCATATTTCTTGTTGCAGTCCATGCGGAACTTTCTATATACGTTGTTTACGCTATCTACAAAGCCGGAATAATTGTTCATCCCGAAACTGTCATGAAGGTCTTTGCCGGAGTTTAGCAAGTCCTGCAAACTGTTTGTCTTTTGCTCCAATGAGTCTGTCCGGAGCTGATTCGTATGATGTGCTTCTATGCTTGTCGAAAGAAAAGCGGAAAGCATAAAAGCAATGGCCGATATTTTCATTATGTCAAGTTTATGATGTTTGTAATTCGGGGTTATGCCCTCTTTTACTCTATATTCCCGGATGGATTTCGGGAATAAGGAACAAATCTTTGAGCATTTACACTATTGGTACAAACAGATTGTTTGCCTACAAGCCTTGGAGTCTATAGGCAAACAATCTTCTTAGTGTATTGTGAGTTTGGGGAATACTGGACTATCCCTATTTCGAGTCCTGTAACATTTTTATTCCAACAATATTACTGTGGCTCCGCTATTGTCCATGTTCGGCATTGTTCTGCCGACAGCGGCACCGATATATGTTGGGTCGCAAACTGTATATTTCTTGTTTTCAAGTGTAATATAATCCCCTTTTACATCTTCATCGAAATGGACGGCTGTGGCGAGATGTCCAGGGTAATATACAAGAAGTACTTTCAGACCGAGAAGATCGCGCACAAGACGAGAGAACAGAATGGAACGGTCTTCGCAGTCGCAATATGGATAATACAGGGTTTCGTCAGCAAAGAATGCGCGGTCGTGTCCCCATACGACATCATCATATTCGTAAACAAATCCCGTCTGTACGAAGTTAAGTATTCTGTTTACTGCATCAAGTTGTGTCTTGCCCTTCAGTTTCTCTTTAAGCACAGGATAAAGCATTTCCACAGACTGAGTGCTCAATGGGGTATTTGCATAAATAGACCAACGCGTCATAAGGTCATCGCTGCTCTGTGCAAAAGGCGGATAAGCATCGTAGAAGTCAATCAAGTTCTTGTTTGATTTCGTTTCTACTTTTATGTCAGGATAGCGCTGTGAAACAATGGTGCGCGTGTCTGTTGCTGCCATCTTAAACTTTTGTTCCTTTGTAATGAGCATGGTCATCGGACTTTCCTTCTGGAATGGCTTGTCAAACACGGCAAGTTCACCGAAAATGCTGACCGAGTTGGCTTCTCCGTTAAAAATATAGAAGTGTTCTTTTCCTATGACATAGTAAGCCCTGTCATACATCAGTGCGTTGGATGCAAACAGCAGATACAATTTGTTGTTGCTTGATGCAAGGCGCATCTTATATCCCGACTGAGTGTAGATATAGGCCGTCATGAGAGTAGATTCATTAGTTCCCTCACCACAGAACGTGTCGCTGATGGCTTTCAACATATTCAGATATGCCCAGTCGCACAACTGACCGGCATCGCGGAGTGCGAGACAGTCTTTCAGCGTGTTGCTGAAACGCGCACGCGACAGTTTCATCCATGCGTCCGCCACGGTTTTTTCCTTACAGTCGCGAAGTGTGAATCGGTTTTCTTCTCCAAGTCGCACCTTGTGTGTGCCGCCGTAGAAGTTGAACTTGATAAACTCATACTCAGGCTCTTCCACAGGAATCTCCGGTAGAGTTTCAGGAATTGTCAGTATGGCTTGCAACGCTTTTATTCCCTTGAGTTGCATCTTAAGATCTTTTCCGCCATTCTTGCGCAGACCGTCTTCTATAAATGGAAGTATGTCTATGAGGTCTCTGTGGTCGAGCGTGTCAAGAGGTATATTTTGTGGAGTCAATACTGCAATCAGAGCCTTGATGGTGTCGATTGATAATTTTGACTTGTCATCGCCGACTCCGCGTATGCTGTAGTCCAGTTGCGGCAGAACATCTATGAGGTCATCGTGATTAAGGGTGTCAAGAGGTATATTCTGCGGTTTCAAAAGTGCCAATAACGACTTTATAGAATCCAGATGCGCATTGATTTCATTCTTAGGTCGAAGAATACCTTTATCTATATATGGGATAAAAGGTGGTTCTTCCGGAATTACACAAATTGGTTGCGGCTGTTCTATAGGGTCGGTCTTCTTAATGACGTTTTTTATCGTGACAGGCTTCGTCTCTACAGGCTTGTCTTTGTCCTTTTCCGGAAAAGTCTTGACCGGGATTTTCTTCTCTTCCGGAATCTTTATAGGCTCTTCGCCCTTATAAGTTTTCCATGCTTGGCGCATGAAATTTGCATAATCTTCATTGCATTTCCTGCGGAACTCTACATATTCCCGCTCCGCATTGCTCTTGAACTGTTCATACCTCTGCCGGAAAGGATTATTGTTCTGTGCTACAACATTCTGTGCTGCACATGCAATTACAGCAGATATTATTATGCTTTTCTTCATATAGACAACTTGTTAAGTACAATGTAATAAATGTATGAAGAGTGTGTATCATAAATCAAATGTTCCATCTGAAAAGTTTCAGATTATCACAAAGCTTATGGGAAGAACGGCTATTTCCGAGCCAACAAGACTCAGAAAAGGTTATTTTCTTGAATTATTTTAATGGAGAACTTACCAATCGCAAGTTTTATTTTTGAAAAGCCGAATTATGACACCCCTCCTACATCGTTATTTTTTCTTTATGACAATTTCTCTAATATCTACACTCATACTTTTGTCACGTTTGCGACAATCAAAAAGCCATTTCTGGAAATCCTCCATACTTAGCTGGCGAGGCAGACTTAAAGAGGAGACACCTGATTCCTTTTCTGTCTTTTTGTTGGGATTGTAGTCGAGTGCCTTTGTAAACATATTGGGAGAGAACAATATATATATGCGGTTCATGTCCGTCTCACCTCTGCAGGTAAGAGTGTACTCATCTGTGATGTTTTTTAGATCTTTCGGGGCAGATTCAATATTGAAAAATGTATATTCTTCCCCATGCTTTACAGGCTGCTTTCCGTCCGCATCTTCAGCGTATGGCAAAAGACAGAATGCTTCATCTTCATCCACAAGATATACGGCAAGAAATCCGTCTGTGGGCGATAAGAAGTTCAGATATATATCATCTCCGGCAGTGAATAAGTCTGATTCATGATCTTTATTTGCCGTGAATATATCTGTTGTTTCTTTTGCTTGTTGCTTTGCTCTGCCCGCTACACGGTTGCGCAACAGCTGGACTTTATATTTGATGGGAGCAGAAGTAATCTCTCTTGCCACACCTACGACTTTTGCCGTAATAGTTATTTCTCCATCTGCAAAAATCGGAGAGGAGAAAGTCTCTTCTTTAGTCCCTATCCATTCGCCTTTCAGGTCGTTTCCGCCGAACACGAGCATTTTGGACTCTCCAATTCCATTCTCGTCAACCATATTATGGAAAACAGAACGAGTCAGAGAAGAGCCGAACTCTGTTTCTATTGCCTGAATCTTTGCGTTCTCAGAAGCTATTCGTTTGGCTTCAGCTATAGAAACCGATTCAGGTCCGCGATACGTGTATTCTCCATGTACAGTGGCTTCTCTTTGGCTGAATGCAGCCAAAGAGAAGACCAACATGAATATGAATGTTGCTAATAAACGCATTACCCCAAATATATAGAATATTATTCAGCGTCCCATATAGGCTGATTGTTGAGACGGTCACGAAGTTCACTGCCTTCATTTCCCAGTTCTCTCATCATCACATTCTTAACATTCTGCTTAGCCTGTGCACCGCTGTATGCGAAGCGCAATGTCACTTCATAGTTCTTGTTCGGAAGAACACGCGACATTTGCAGTACCGGACGCGGAGCTGTTATTGTCTGAGAAATCAATGCTTTGCTTGCAGTCACAGTCTTCACCATTGCTGCTGCATCGTCCGGAGCTATTTGCTGAGTGGAAGCCGTGTTTTCAATCAGTGCTGTTATTTCGCTCTGGATATTAGAAGCGAGGTCCTCCTTTGCAAGATGGTCAGCCTGTATTCTTGCTGCGCTTTCTATTGTACTTACAGATGTTGCCTCTCCCATGATGTAACGCGGATAAAGGTCTTCATCATACTCAAACTGCATCTTGTATGCAATGTCGAGCTGCTTCTCCAGCGGAAGAGCACCGGCAATAGGTCTCCATCCCTGTTTTGCGAGACGCTTAGCCTCTTTTCTTGCATCTTTTGAAGCTTTCTCTTCAAGAGCCTTTCTTGAATACTTCATGAGCTCCTTACGTTCTTTTGCTATCTGTTTTGCGGATTTTTCTTGTGCAAAAGTTGTACTACCGGCGATAAGCAATGCTATCGCAATTAAAAATAGCTTTTTCGTATCAGTCAAATTTATTAGTAAAATATTTTCATTTTTCTCTAAACCCTACAACTGCGCCCCTTTTTGTTGACTTTGCAAATGTAAATAAATGTTCGGCAAAAAAGAAAGCAAAAGTAAAAAAAACTTTCATAAAAAGTTGTTTGTCAATACTTGGTGTGCAGATGTGGTTGATCTACACACCAAGTATTTCACTGTTTCTATTGATTTGTCGCACATCGCACTACTTCTTGCGGAGGAAAGGGTGGCACCTTCTTGAAGATTACTTTTCCCTGTCCAATCTCCATTTCCCCCACACACCCTCTATTGCAGTAGAGGACGTGATGGTCGGGGTCTGCGACATATTGTTAATGTCCAGACTGTTTCGTGAAACTTCCCTCCTTACGTAGTCGGCGAGTTCCTTATAAGAAGCACTGCCTTTCGTCTCTTTCAGCTTTTTCAACAGAAAATAGGTGAACATTCCATGCTTCTGTGCTTTGAACGGATAAGCAGTTTCATCTCCGGTGCAGGCCGTGAATATCACCATGTTTCCATTGGCTGCGGCAGGTTTCGACTTGATGGCAACTCCACGTGCGGCTGTATCCATCATGGCTCCGTCGCGTTTTGCTCCACTGAAACATGCGTCGATGAATACGGTGACTGACTGTGACGGATATCTGCATAGCTGAGCATAGATATCTGAAAGCTTACGGCATGAGCGCAGCGTTCTCGGGGATGCGTCTGTCGGCAAAATATAAGCTTCCCCTGTGGACGGGTCCGGAAGACCATGTCCTGAGTAATACACGATTACACGCGCATCGCCGTTACGTGACTTGATGAAGCTCTCCACATTATAAAGTTTATCATCAATATCTCCACCTGTGGCATTGTCCTGCATATATATGTTTTTCCCGGGAATGCCCAGTATTTGCATACAGTAGTTGTAGAACGAATTACCGTCATTCTTTGCAAACTCCACATTCTCCGTATTCTTATACTCCTCGTTGCAAATGATGAGAGCACAGGTATTTTCATTCAAATTTTTATTCTTGATTTTATCAAGCCCCAAGTCCACATCCGATTCGCCTATGGTTACGACTTTAGTCACGTCGTTCTTAGATACAAGCTTGCCGTCTCCGATAAGTTTTCCCATGTCGTCTGCACTAAAATTGTCAAACTGCACTGTGACTTTCGTCTGCTCATAGCTCAAATCTTTTCTTGCGTCATAGAAATACGAAGTACCGTCGCCTTGTATGAATATAAGTTCCGAAAGCACCATGTTTCCGTCTTTGTCGATGGCGAACTTAGGATTCTCAGTTCTGACGCTATTCCATTGCTTCTGGAATTTCTTGGCTTTATCTTCTTCACGCGGTACCTGCAAGTATATAGCACCTTGGCGAGTCTGAATTTTATAAGTTTCATGGTCTGCATCGTATGGCTTCAGCGTCATGTTTTCAGTGTCAAACCTACTGCTGTATCGTGCAATAAAATCGGCTTCAGCCTTTTTCCTCAAGTCTAAAGCTTTTGCAACACGTGATTCGCTGTTTACGCGTTTCGTATATTCTTCAGTTGTTTCATAAGGGTCTTTTTGCGCCCATTTCTCGAGTTCCTCATTGATGGAAGCGAGTGCCCACTCATTAAAGTTAGGGATTTCGTTGCTATCTTTTGAATTAAGGGCAGGTATATTCGGACCGGCGGATCTCAACATTTCTCTAATTTCTTTTGCCGCTTCCGTGTTCCCTGTTTGGTCGTAAGCATCAGCCAGTGCCATGCCGTATGTTTCGTTCAATGGAGCTTGCTGTAGAATTTTCTTCAAAAGAGGGATTGCCGTATAATATGCTTTTGCCGCTTCATCCCGCAAACGTTTCAGTTCTGCGCCGTCTGTTTGCGTGTTGCTTTCATTTATTAAGGTACCTCCCATGTTATAATAGCAGAAAGCCAGCTTTTCTACAAACAGAGTATTATCGGGGTCGCCCGTTTGTAATTTTTTGTATATATCTGCCGCTTCCTGAAACTTTCCGTCCATTTCAAGATAATTGGCTTTTGAGAAGAGAAGTTCACGGTCGTTAGGTGATAAGGTCAGCGCATATTCGAGCAGTTCCTTTGCTTTGTCCGTATTCTTTTTTCTATAATGGTAGTTGATAGAAAGGCGCAGCATGTCCATGTTGTCCGGGTAATTCATCAGCCCCTCTTCCAAGACGCGTTCCTCGTGATCGTATCGCTCCAGTTTATTGAGTGAGATAGCAAGGAATGTGTAGCATGTCTCCTGCCTATGCTTTTCGCCGAGGTCAAGATACTCTTGGAAATATGTGACGGCCTCCTCCAGCTCGCGTGCATTGTATGCTTCCGTAGCGGCAAAGAGCACCAGATTCGGATAGTTGTTGCTGCGCATGAACTTGTCGCCCTCGAATATCGGGAGCATCGGTATGTTGAGAAAACATTTTATGTATTCGTATGCTAAAGCGTTTTTGCCTGTTTGGGAATAATACACACCGGCTTCTTCCATGAAAGGACGCATTTTGCGTATTTTCTCTTTGATGACGGTTAAGCGTTCTTCATCTGCCGTGTCTATGCTCTTGACATAGTTCATGAATGCCTCCAGTAGTGTGTCGTACATTTGCGGCTTTTCGACAGTCGGATTTACAGACATAGTGAAGAATCGCTGAAACAATTCTTCTGCATGGGCATATACAGAGTCCTCAGGAGACATGTCGGATATTCTTTCTTCTGCCATGTTTTCCTGTGTAGATTCCATGTCGGCTGTTACAAGATTCTGTGCAGAAATCCCCATTGAGACAATACTCAGAACTGAAATAAAAATAGTCCGTTTCATTTTGCCTTCTTGTTAATTTTACTTGTGAACTTCGATATTTAGAACTAAATAAAAATGAAACTTGATTCTTCAAGTGTAATTTCTTACAAGGTTTCCGGGCATTTAGGTACAAGCTTTCGAATACATTCGATGAATTTGTTTCCGAAAGTTCTGTAACTAAATGCCGTCCACCCCTGCACCCCGGTTTTGCCGGGGTTTTTTATAACACAAATAATCCCCTGATAGAAAGGAGAGACCCGTCGTTCCTTTTCTCCCGAAAAAGAACGACAGGTATAATTTAATTAAAATGGTTGAACATTATCAGAATGCATCATAGAAAAGGAAATCAACCATTACACGACGGTGCTGTGAACCGACCTGTGGAGACACCTCAATATTGTATTCGTCTGTTGTCTTCATGTCGCTGAGTCCCTTCACATTCTTGTAGATGTACTCTCTCACGCTTGTTGCACGAACCAAAGACAACTGCTCATTATCTGTAATTCCACCTTGCTTTGTTACGGAGATTGACTTCTTGTTACCTCCTACGTTCACTTGTCTGTTCTTTATATCTCCGTATTTTCCGTTATACTTTATCACTCCGTTGATAGGCATACCGTCAGCTGTACCTGTAAAAGATATGCGACATGCTTTGCCATCCTTTATGTATTGTGCGAAATCGCTTTCAAAAGCTTTCTTTATGATGTTGAGCATAGCCACAGAAGCCTTGGATTCGCTTGCATCATATTTACCCGGAGCAAAGTCGTCAGAGACGCTGAAGTCATCCTTTACAGAATATTTGTAGCTGACCTTGTAGTCCAGAATGTCTTTTCCTGTGGCATCCTTGTCCGGTACGACAGCTGTAGATACGGAGATAACCGTATTGTCAGTCAAGATATTCTGGTCTTTAGCTTCTTGTACTGCATTGGTCGTAATCTGCTGCAACTTTACGTCGTTGGCAATCGACTGTCTTGCCACATCAAGCGGGAGATAACCGTCAGAAGTAAGCAAGTTGGCATTCTTGCGTTCAAGATTGTTATACACGTATGTTTTTGAGTTGTTGCCGTTGAGCACCTCCGTATATAACACCTCAAACCTGTCGTCCTTGTTCAGTCCATACACAGTGTTCTTGAATGTCATGTCGTCTGCGCTCTTGAACGCTCCCACTTCATTCCGAGGCACATTCAGCACGATGGAAGGCATTGTGCTGAAATCTACGGAAAGAAGTTCCTTTCCTGAGTGGTATTTTCCGAGAGACACCATAGACTCGTTAATCTTGTTGCCCGCCATGTCTGTGGATATTTCTTTCTCGTATTGCAGACGAAGTGAAGCGAGCTTGTCATCTCCGGTACGGAGCAAGTAGTCCTCCTTTGATTCACCTTTCAGACGCTTCATCCAAGTGCTGATGCGGTTACGCACTCCGGCTTGCATCTGGTCATAGAGAGACATCGGTTTTGTCTCTTCCGGTTCCACATAATCCGGTTTCTTGGAATAGCCGAAATTATAAGCGAGTCCGAGTTTCACCGTTCCCATCCAGTCGTCTTCGTTGTTTGTCCTGATATTGAACTTGTCGCTGACATTGTCGAGAGCCACTTCAAGCGAAACGCTGAACGGCTTGGCAATCTTATACTCAGCAATGGCTCCTACGCGGAAGTTGTGACTGATTAAATCGTTGTATGAACTATTATAATGGTATGCGCTTGTTATTCCGTCCTTGTCCCATGAGTAATTGAGACCTATACCTCCCAAAACATACACATCCATTTTGTGATTGTTGTTCTTGGAGAATAGATTACAGAGGTTGATTAACAAGTCTATGTCCGTATTCAAATATTTGAATTTCTCATAGTTTCCTCCTAAATACACTTTTGCATCCAGTCCCTGAAAATTCAGACGTGCACCCACAACAGAACTGAAGTTACGTCCTATACTGAGTCCAAAAGCAGGAGAGATAAGGTCTGAACGATTACCGGGAGAGGTCTGGAGAGACGCACCGCCTTGTATTTGCACATAATTATAAGGGTAGAAGTGCTTGTTCCCTTTTGAGTCAGACTGTGCATGAGCAAGTACCGGACTCAACAACATTACTAATCCAAGCAATGTTTTGCCATTTTTTTCATAAAACCTATATATAATTACACATTTCAATGTGCAAATATATTTGAACC
>JAJPZU010000172.1 GCA_021204165.1 Prevotellaceae bacterium | reverse complement strand
TAACAAGCTTATGGAAAAAATTATGCTTTACACCACAACAGTATTTTTTATTTTTACGGACATTTTAAACATTAACGGGCATATAGGTTTAAATTCAGTGTTGCTGATATTGCTGATAAATACAGGCATTTTTATTGTAATAGCCCTAAAGAGATATAATAAAGACGACTGCAACAGCTATAATTTTAAGGAAAACTTAATCAAGCTTATTGATAAGCTTGAAAACTTAGACAATACCCAAAAGCCAAAAAAGGACAGCCCCGACATCAACAAAGAAACTATTTTAAGCCGAGATATAGCCGAACTCGTCCGTAAAAAGTATGTAAGCCGTCCCAGTCCCATAGAGCCTAAAAGCGATTTTGCAAAAGCGGTAAAAACAATTTTTAAATAATTTTTAGCTAAAAGTACCAAATTTTTGACGGCAAGCGGTTGAAAATATATGGAATTTTTGTTATAATCATTGTAATTGATTTTTAAAGCTGTCATAACTGCTTGAATAAAAAGATAAGGAGTAAAAATATAATGGTTGATACAAAGAAAGAACAGGAAAGAGATGAACTTCACCGTGCCATATGGGCGATTGCCGACGAACTTCGAGGAGCTGTTGACGGATGGGATTTTAAAAATTATGTACTTGGCACTATGTTTTACAGATACATATCAGAAAACTTGGTAAACTATGTCAATGAGGGTGAAGCCGAAGCAGGCGACGCTGAATTTGACTATGCCGCAATGGCAGATGAAGATGCAGAAGAAGCAAGAGAGGGTCTTGTGGAAGAAAAAGGCTTTTTTATACTGCCCGGCGAGCTTTTCCAAAACGTGCTGAAATCTGCACCCAATGACGAAAACCTAAATATGACGTTGGAAACTGTTTTCAGACATATTGAGGAGTCGGCAAAAGGCAGTGAGTCCGAAAACAGCTTTGCAGGCTTATTTGATGATTTTGATGTAAACAGTAATAAGCTTGGCAGCACTGTGGCAAAACGCAACGAGAAGTTAGTTAAATTACTAAACGGCGTAGCTTCGATGAACCTCGGCAATGTAAAAAACCACGATATTGATGCCTTTGGGGACGCTTATGAATATTTGATGACTATGTATGCAAGCAATGCGGGCAAGTCCGGCGGTGAATTTTTTACTCCGGCGGATGTTTCGGAATTGCTGACTCGTCTCGGCACAGTGGGAAAAACCGAGATAAATAAGGTATATGATATTTACCCCGCATATTTGATACAATCCAACGGAGCTGTGCGCGAGTGTGCATAGGGGTGTGCAAAGAGAATTTAGGGTGTGCAGGAAGGGTTAAGGGTGTGCATGTGGTCGGGGATATGGGTTCCCGGCTTTTATTATGCGGACATATACTGGCTGGTGCGGTCGCCGTAATTACGGAGTGCCAGGTACATACGGGTGTTGCCCATGAATGTCCAGACCACTATCTCTTTGCCCTTGAGTAAATCCACTATAATCACCCCAGATGGGCATGAAAAAAGAGCGGCTGGTTAAGTCGCTCTTTTATAAAGTTAAAAAACAGGATTTTTGCGGGTCAGGCATTTGCATTTAATTGCTCAACTGCATTTAAAATGATATTTACAGCCCCTTCGATGCCTAATTTATCGGTATCCAAGCACAAATCATAGGTGTTTGCAGAACCCCACTTTGAATCGGAATACTGATTGTAGTAAGCTGCTCTCTCCTGATCGACCTTCGCAATTTTTCCTCTGCTTTCCTCAAGAGAGATTCCATCTCGTTCGGATACGCGCTTGGCTCTTGTTTCAACGGAAGCCGTAATAAAAACAGTTAGCATTTTATCTGTCTTATGTAGAATCTGGTCAGCTCTGCGTCCTATGATAATGCACGGACCCTTCTGCGCCGTTATTTTTATCACTTCCTGCTGCGCCTGGCTTGCCAGATTTTCAAAGTTACTGTCATGTCCGAAATTGAATCCCATGTATTGATATAATCCGTTTGCCCCCACAGATTTTTCATCCATGCTCGCAAGATACTTCTGATTTAACCCAGAGTGTTTCGCCGTTTCTTCCAGTAATGCCGCATCATAATATGGAATGTTCAATTTATCTGCAAGAAGTTTTCCAACAGAGCGGCCGCCGGAACCATAGGAGCGTCCAATTGTAATGATGTAATCTGTCAGCGGCGGCTCAGAGGAGGGAATGAATTTTTCTTCATTCTGCTCTTTGACGGTGATTGGCGTCTCCAATTCTTTATTTACCCGCAAAAGGACAACCGCGACAGCGATAAAGGTTACGGTATCAGCCGCCGGCATAAAGAACGGCAGTGCGTAAAGCCCGCCTATCATAGGCAGAAGCAATGTAAATCCAACACCCAAGATGAATTCCCTTGATACTGACAGTACGGATGCCTGCCTTGGTTTTCCAAGTGCCTGGAGAAAGATGAAGCTTGCTTTGTTGACACAGGCGAGCGGGAGGAGAAACAACTGACACCGTATAAACCAAACAGCAAATTCCGTGTAATATGTACTTTCTTTTGCCGAACCAAATATCAGCATTAATTGATTCGGGAAAGCAAGAAAGATGGCAGAGGCAGCCAAACCGAACAGCGCCTGCGCCGCCATAAGGCGTATCATAACACCGCGTACACGATCATACCTTTTTGCGCCGTAATTGTATCCGACAATTGGAGTGCAGCCAGCTGCGAGTCCAAGAGAAAAGAAATCCGAGCAACTGAAACCGAAATAATGACCTGATAGAACTTTGACACAATTCCTGCAATGGCAGTTGGAATTTGCGAATATTCTGCCTGAGAAAATACTGGATCAAGGCGGTTTTGACAGTCAAAGAGACAGCACGGGAGTATCATTTCCCGGAACACACACTGAGGGAGCTTATTAAAAAAGGAGCTATCCCGGTTATCAGATCCGGCAACAGAGCCTATGTTGTCCCGGCAAAATTTGAGGAGTATCTGGCGAAAGGAGGAGAAGCGTATGGGGAAGAATCTGAATAACGATTTCATGCTGTATCTGTCTGATGATAAAGGGAAAAAGATGAATACCAGCTACCCGTATCCGTGCAAAATCACAGGCGTTGAAGACCTGCGGAAAGCCGCAATGTATGACCATGTCAGTGCCCGCTACGGCGACACCTCCACCAAAAAGGCGCACCGGAGCAAGAAGACTTTTATTGAAGCGGATAATGTCTGCATGGACATCGACAATGAGGAAAAGAACCCAATGCTGCCGGACATCCCGCCAGAGTGCTGGGAAACACCCGAAACGGTTCAGGCCGCTTTTCCGAATGTGGCATTTTACGCCGTCCCGTCCAGGCATCATATGATGGTAAAGCACGAGGGAGATGACCGTGCTCCGCGCCCCAGGTATCACTACTACTTCAAACTGAGCAGGACGTTCAAGTCTGCAGATGATTGGAAACAAATCAAAGTGGATATGCAGAAGTATTTTCCTGCCTTTGACAGTGATGCTCTTGATGCCGCACGATTTATGTACGCTGTAAGCCATCCGCAGCCGGAATTTTATCCAGGTGAAATCTGCATCGACACCTTTATGGAGCAGATGAAGAAGCAGCTCAAAGATGAGGAATCTGTGATTCCTGTCGGTACGAGAAATCCCACGCTTTCAAGATATGCTCTTGCCAAGCTGAAACGTTATGGCGAAGACGATGAACAGGCATACGATGCATTTCTGCACCGCGCAGAGTATTGTGAAGAGCCGCTCGACGATGACGAACTTTCCACCATTTGGCGCAGTGCTGTTGACGGGTACAGGAAGAAGGTTCTCCCCGACCCAAACTATATCCCTCCAAAGGAATACGCTGCGAGACAGGCTGCCGGTGAATTTAACAAATCTATCGAAGGACCTGTCACGAGCGACACCATAAGAGGGGTTATGGATGCCCTTGGAGTTAATATCCGCCTGAACCTTATTACCGGTCAGGCAGATATAGACGGTCTGCCGAAAATCTACTCAAAGGAAAACGCGACCAACACCCTCCCGGTTATTATCACGGATTATCTTAAAGCCCATAACGCCAATATTGGACGACAGGCTTTAGACGACTGCCTGTTCCTGATTGAGGATATGAATCGCTATAATCCCGTCGCTGATTTGCTCAAATCCATTGAATGGGATGGCGAGAACCGCATTCCTGCCATTATGGAGATGCTGAGCGCCCCGGCTGAGGGACAGCCCTTGCTGTTTATGACAAAATGGCTGTGGCAGACAGTTTCCCTGGCACTGAATGATGAAGAACAGCCATACGGAGCAGACGGTGTTCTGGTTCTGCAAGGTTCCCAAGGCGAAGGAAAAACCCGCTTCTTTGATCGACTGTCCATAACGCCTGAATGGTTTCATGGAGGAGCCATCATTGATATGGATAAGAAAGACACCATTATACAGGGAACCGGCGGTTGGATTACGGAATTGGGTGAGCTGGATTCTACTCTGAAAAAAGAGCAGTCCGCACTAAAAGCATTTTTGACCGCATCCTGCGATGTTTACCGTGTTCCCTATGGCAGAGCACCCGTCCGCAAGCCGCGCCGCACGAGTTTCTGTGCCACCGTTAACCCTGAAGAATTCTTGAACGATGATACCGGCAGCCGCCGCTATTGGACGGTCAGCATTGGGGAGATTGACATTGACAGGCTGAACAGTCTGCCGGTTGAATGGTTTAAGCAGCTTTGGGCGCAGGTGTATACACAATTCTATTTGAAAGACCCCCAGGGATTCCGCCTGACAAGGGAAGAACGCGCAGCACTTGAACGGAGCAACCAGCAGTACAGCAAGCCACTCCCCGGCGAGATTGAGATTATGGACGGTCTTGACTGGGAACAGCCGGAAAAACAGTGGGACTGGCAGAAGGTATCCAGCGTAAGGGAATTTTTGACGATATACTCTGTTACACCTGTCCAGATTGGTAAGGCACTGTCAAAAATCAAGACCAGAGATCTGCGCATCAAGCAGAAGCGTCCGGGTAATGTATCTTATTATTTTCTTCCCACGAGACGAGCTCCGAGTAAGGACAAGATTCTTACGGATGACAATATCCCCGTCCCGGAGGGTGTTGACTGGCCGGAACCGATGGTGAAAGATGCGCAAGGGCATCTGTGTTAGGCGGCAGTTATGGTTCGGTGCAAGCCGCCCTAACACAGAAAAGCTTGATATATCAAGGGTTTTAGCTGTTATGTTAGGGTAGTTAGGGTAGTTTCTATATAAATGATACGAAGAAAACAAAGAAAGGAAAGAAAAAAATAATAGAGAGTATGTATAGGGAAATGAGGGTAACGCCGCTAACAACCCTAACTTTGAAGGCAAGGAGCGCCCCTTGCGGGTGAGAAAGCGGCGGGAATTGTAACAAGAATATTTACGAGGAGGTAAATCATGGGAAGCATGAACAGAATGGAGCGCAAGTTGAGACGCGAAATTGTGGTTGATTTTTTAAGTCAGCCCCAAGAGATAGATTCTGAAATAGAATATGAAAAGCGCAGGCTTGAGGAGCTGAAGCAGACGCCCTGCGTGCAGTCTGTAAGGTATGACGGAATGCCGAGGAACAAGTCTGGACACAGCGACCCGACCGCACTGTATGTAGAAAAAATCTGTGAGCAGGAGGATAAAATCCAGCAGCTGATCCTCCGGCGCGTGGAAGTACGCCAAAGTGTCTCAGATGCGATTAAATCCGTCAAGGATTTGCGCAACAGAACGATATTGGAGGCTCATTTCTTGGAAAACAAGAGCAATGACACTATTATGGAGATGCTGGATTACACAGAAATGTCAGTGATAAGGAAACGCTATCTTCAAGGTCTGGACGCTGTCGTTCTTCCGATGGACGAAGCCCTGCCTGATGAGCTTGCAGAATTGATGGCGGCGGGCTGATACAGCGTCAGCGCAATAAGCACAAAGCTCCGGACACTCATTCACACAGATGGGTGTCCATCTTTTTTGAGGTACTCGTTTCATAAATCTTTGCTGCATTTATGCATTCGAAATCAAGAAACCCGCATTGCAGCCGTCACAAACTGTCACAAAACTTCACAAAGGTTCTTTTTCCAATCCCTTGACTCTGGACGCATAAGGCGATATACTTATGATGTCGAGTTAGACAGGTACAGCCTTTACAGAAAAATCTGTGAGGGCTTTTTTGTTGCCCAAATTCGCGTCCTGATTCTTTTGAAAGGAGAAAACTGTCATGATGAAACAATATGAAGGAGGTTAAGAGCCATGGCAAAGAATAAGAACGTTATCACGATTCCTGCTACACGCCAGCAGTTCACATCCGCTCCCATCAACGAGCAGAGGAAGCGCAGGGTTGCGGCTTATGCCCGTGTCTCCACTGACCACGAAGACCAGCAGAACAGCTACGAGGCGCAGATTGATTACTATACGGGCTACATCACCGGACGGGAGGACTGGGAATTCGTCAAGGTGTATGCAGACGAAGGAATCACGGGCACTTCCACCCGGCACAGGTTAGGATTCCAAGAGATGGTCGCCGATGCCCTGGACGGCAAAATCGACCTCATCGTCACGAAGTCGGTCAGCCGGTTTGCGAGAAACACTGTGGACAGTCTCACGACCATCCGTGAGCTGAAGGACAAGGGTGTGGAATGTTACTTCGAGAAGGAGCAAATCTGGACTTTTGACGGTAAGGGGGAACTGATGCTCACCATCATGTCCTCATTGGCGCAGGAAGAAGCCCGCTCCATCTCCGAGAACTGCACCTGGGGACAGCGCAAGCGTATCGCCGACGGCAAGGTGTCCATTCCCTTCGGACACTTTCTCGGCTTCAAGCGCGGACCGAACGGCGAAATCCTTGTCGATGAGGAACAGGCAGTCACCGTGCGGCGCATTTACAGCATGTTCCTACAGGGGATGACCCCATGCGGGATCGCTAAGCAGCTGACCGCTGACGGCATCAAGTCACCCGGAGGCAAGGACAAGTGGAGCCAGTCCACGGTCAAATCCATCCTCCAGAACGAAAAGTACAAGGGTGACGCCCTCCTGCAGAAAACCTTCACAACGGATTTCCTGACGAAGAAGCAGAAAATAAACGAGGGCGAAGTTCCGCAGTTCTACGTTGAGAACAACCATGAAGCCATCGTAGAACCCGCTGTGTTCGACATGGTGCAGAGGGAGATTGCCCGCCGCGACCCCGGCAGGAACCGGCACAGCGGTGTTCACATCTTCTCCGGCAAAATCAAGTGCGGTCAATGCGGGAGCTGGTACGGCTCCAAGGTCTGGCACTCCAACAGCAAGTACCGCCGGATCATCTGGCAGTGCAACCACAAGTACGACAACGATGAGAAATGCACCACTCCACACCTGACAGACGGGGAAATCGAGCAGTTCTGCGTGTCTGCCATCAACAAGCTGCTGGAACGGCGCGACAGCGTAAGAGCCGACTACGAGGAAGTCAAGCCGATGCTCTTTGACACTTCCGCATTGGAAACCAAGCAGGAAGAACTCCGTGAGGAGACACAGCTTGTGGCTGACCTGGTGCAGCAATGCATCCGAGAGAACGCCAGCGTCGCCCTCGACCAGAACGATTACCAGAAACGCTACGACGCTTTGGTTGCTCGGTACAACAAGGCGAATGACCGGCTGGAAGCGGTCACAGCGGAAATCAACGACAAGGAGCTGCGGAAAGCGACAATCGAGGACTGCCTTGCCGCGATGGAGAAACTGCCGACTGCGCTTGATGCCTTTGACGAGACTGCATTCCACAGCCTGGTGGATTACATCACTGTGTATTCGAATGACGATGTCCGGGTGACGTTTAAGGACGGCACGGAAATTCAGGCGTAAGATTTGGGGCAGTTATGACGCTGCCCTTTTTCTCGTATATCTATTCTGGTTTTTTCTCTGACATTTCTCTGACAAAATATAAATTTCCTATTGACATAAGCGAACAAATGTTCTATTATATACACATCGGTTGCATGATACAACGAAAACGACATAATAAGCTTTTTCACAAATCTTTTATGAATTAAGCGCTGTGTGTTGTTGCACTATAGTGCATCGCACAACGCTGCATACAAGTTAGTGTATTCGTGGCGCGGTTTGGCGTGGCGTGGTACGGCTTGGCGTGGTTGACATGGCGTGGAAAGCTACCCTCCAATAAAAATTATAAAAATTTTGAAGGAGGTACAAATTATGTACAGCGAGAAAACACTCAGACGCAGAGCGTCTAAAATCGGCTATCAGGTGGTGAAGGGACGCAGAAATTATGTCTCCGACCACAATGGCTTTATGATCCTTAACCCCGACAATAACAATGTCGTTCGCGGCACAGTTGATGGGCTGACCTTCTGCATGGAAGCTGATGATGTGGAAGATTTTCTGAAGGATGAGTATGAATCACTTGGTTTGAATTGGTAAGATGACTTGTTTATCTTAAAACGTGCAACTGCAACCTCCGGTCTCTCTATGAGGGTAGCGCCGGAGGTTTTTTTATTTTGTTTGAAAGGATTCCAAGCACAATGTGACACTGGAGGATGGAAAGTCGGCGCGGGTGCCGTACACGATTCAGCTGGTACAGAATGGGGCTCGGCATTGAGCCTTAATATTTCTGACATAGGTTATTAAAATACAGGGGCTGAATATCCAAAAAGATAATCGTACAATAGATGTACTGGTCATGGATAGATTCCAATTCGCATTCGACGGGTAGAGAGTTTATACACCGGGCTGGAATACGAATATAAGGAAGGGACATTCTATGTCAGTTGAGACAAATAACTATCTTGAAACAGAAAGCCTCGGAAAGCTCATGCGAAAATATGCCATCCCATGTATCATTTCCATGCTGGTGGCGGCACTTTACAATATTGTCGACCAGATTTTTATTGCAAACGCATCATACCTTGGATCTTATGGAAATGCGGCGAACACGGTCGTTTTCCCAATGACAGTGGTGGCCATAGCCATTGCGGTTATGATTGGAAACGGTTGCTGTGCTTTTGTAAGTCTAAGCCTTGGCAGCAAAAAGAAGGAGGATGCTGCAAACGGTGTCGGCAATGCCATCGTTTCCGTTGTTGTGACCAGCCTTGTACTTACAGCAATCTACCTCATATTTCAAACTCCAATTCTGCGCTTATTTGGCGCAGATGTGAACGAAGAGACTTTCCGGCTCTCAAAGGAATATTTTTTCTGGATTACGTTAGGCATCCCATTTTATATGTTCGGTCAGGCAATGAACCCAATCATCCGTTCGGACGGTAATCAGGGTTATGCTATGGCTATGCTTCTTGTTGGAGCAATATTTAATATCGTTTTTGACCCCATTTGCATTTTTGTTTTGAAATGGGGCATGATGGGTGCGGCTGTCGCTACAATTGGAGGACAAATTTTATCCGCCGCCCTTGCGTTAGCATATCTGTTCCGAATGAGGATAACCCCTTTGAACAAACAATGCTTTACATTGCAAAAACGATTAATTGGACGAATTCTTTCGCTGGGGGTATCTGACTTTTTATCTCAGTTCTCTATTGTTCTTTCTATGGCTGCCACAATTAATATGGCCGTAAAATATGGAGCGCTTCCATTACAAAACAGCTCCTTTCTACATCCCTTTTTTAGATTTCACAACTTCTTCAGTATGCGATGCGGGTATGTAATTCCGATTTCGGCCTTGACGAGTGCGTTTCTATTTGCTACAATCATTGTAGCGCAAACAAAAACGTAAGTCAACAGATGTATTTGCTGTAATTTTGAATTACAAACAGAAACGCATTTATAGGAGGAGTTATAATGGCAAAATCAAAGAAAACGACAGCCCTTGAAAAATATAACGCGCCATTCGCCGTTAATCTAAGAAATTTCATGGACATCCACCCAGTGACAGGGGCTAAGACAACACAGAAACAGCTGGCTGATTATCTGGGTGTTCGCCCGCAGACGGTTTCCTGTTACTGCATGGGCGAGAGCATTCCAGATGTGGAGCGACTAATGCAGATTAAGGAGTACTTCGGAGTCTCGGCTGACTTCCTTATTACGGGAGAACGGCTGGAGAATGCTCCAATCAGAGACACACTCGGTCTGTCCGAAACTACCATCGAAAAGCTGAAGCTTGTGAAGGAAAACTATTTCGAGGATACGCCGCAGATGCTGTATATGCTCGATTACCTCCTGGGAGATCAGGAGTTCTATTTCACGCTTGAACGCGCCAGCGATATAGCGGATGCAAAACGCCGGTTAGCGGAAAAGCGCCAGCAGTTTGAGGAGGAACACGGTGAGGATTCTTATGGTTATGCGGAAGAACGCCGCGAACTTACAGAGCAGAGCGATTTCCTCGACTGGAAGATGACGCAGATTTTTGAGTCCTACTTCGTCAACTACGCCAACCGTGATTACAAGACGGCATATTTCCAGTCCCAGTGGGATAAAGCTGCAGAGCAGAACGTTGCTACAGCAAAGGAAGAAGCTGATCTTCAAGAAGGAATGGCGGCATATAAGAAAGCTCACCCGGAACCGGAAAGTGCCGATGACTTGATTGCGGAGATGGCGGCTGAAAACGGAGGAAACTGATGAGAAGCTGATATAGCATAACAGCAAAGCACCTCGGCATCTGTTTTAAGTGAACTACTGCCGGGGTGCTTTACGTTTATGGTATATCATTACGGTTTTATACAGGTGATTGGAGAAGAAAAACGATTTTAGTTTGAAAAATTTCGTTCGCAATCGCAAAAAAAGTGTTGCAAACGGAACCTCGCAATGATATAATAAAAGTTGTACAAAACCAATTGATTCTATGTCGGGGATATGCGGCGAAAATATTGATTCCGATAAACACACTCAGATGCGAATGCCCAATCAGATGGGCAGACATCGCAGAAGATTGGAGGGTTCTATGCATTTTAACTACAACAAATTATGGAAACTGTTGATTGACAGAGGCATGAAGAAAAAAGAACTGAAAGAAGCCGCAAATGTAAGTTCTGCTTCCCTTGCAAAACTGGCAAAGGGTGAAAATATACAGACAGATGTATTACTGCGGATATGTGAAGCCCTGGATGTTGAACTGAATGACATAGTCGATACGGTAAGGGACTGATATAAGCAGATTTGGAGGAAACTTATTATGGCACGAGCAACCAAAACAACAAGAGCGGCGAAACCAAAAAAAGAAGTTTCGATGGAAGAAGCACTCTGGAAATCAGCAGACAAACTGCGCGGCTCCGTGGAACCGGCAGAATATAAACATGTAGTATTGAGCTTATTCTTCCTTAAGTTCGCCAGTGATAAATTCGAAGCGCGCCGCCAGGAGATTATTGCGGAAGGACATGGGGCATATGTTGATATGCCAGAGTTTTATTCCATGAAAAATGTATTCTTCCTATCTGAAGAATCTCGCTGGTCATTTATTATGCAAAATGCGAAGCAGGACAATATTGCCCTGCTAATTGACACTGCGCTTTTTACTATTGAAAAGAATAATCCTGTTTTGAAAGGTGCACTTCCGGACAACTACTATTCGAGGTTGAATTTGGATGTGTCCAAACTTGCGTCTCTTCTTGATGAAATCAACAAGATTAACACGCAGGGAGATGAAGAAGGTGATGTAATCGGACGTGTTTATGAGTATTTCCTGAGCAAGTTTGCATTGGCCGAAGGCAAAGGCAAAGGAGAATTCTATACGCCAAAATGTATTGTAAATCTGATTGCTGAGATGATTGAACCCTACAAGGGGAAAATTTATGACCCATGCTGTGGATCGGGAGGTATGTTCGTACAATCAGTAAAATTTATCCAGAGTCATCAGGGTAACGCCAGGGATGTTTCTATCTATGGGCAGGAATGCACTAACACTACATATAAGCTGGCTAAGATGAATTTGGCAATCAGAGGCATCTCTTGTAATTTGGGTGAGCAGGCTGCTAATACCTTTACGAATGACCAGCACAAAGACCTGAAAGCAGACTTTATTATGGCGAATCCTCCGTTCAACCAGAAGGAGTGGAGGGCGGAAAATGAGCTTGTGGATGACCCACGTTGGGAGGGCTACGAGGTTCCTCCGACCAGTAACGCCAATTACGGTTGGATTTTGAATATCGTCTCAAAGCTCTCTCAAAATGGGGTTGCCGGTTTCCTTCTTGCAAATGGCGCATTATCTGATGACGGTACAGAGTTGAAAATTCGTCAGCAGTTGATTGAGAATGACCTTGTAGAGACTATTGTCATTCTGCCGAGGAACCTGTTTTATACGACAGACATCAGCGTTACCTTATGGATTCTGAATCGGAACAAGAAAGCCCGCACAGTAGAACAGAATGGGAAGCTCAAACGCTATCGTGACCGTCAGCACGAAATTTTGTTTATGGATTTGCGGCAAATGGGTTCGCCTTATGAGAAAAAATACATTGAACTGACAGATGATGACCGCAAGAAGGTAACGGATGTATATCACGCCTGGCAACAGGTTGGCTACGAGCAGACATATCAGAATGTACCGGAATTTTGCTATAGTGCTTCGTATGATGAAGTTAAGGAAAAAGGCTTCACCCTTGTTCCGAGCAGATACATCGAATTTGTCAATCGTGATGAGAATATTGACTTTGACACCAAGATGCAGGGTCTGCAGGCTGAACTAACGGATTTACTTATCCAGGAGGAAAAGTCGAAAGCGGATTTGTTGGATGTATTTAAGGAGCTGGGATATGAAATCAAACTATAAAAAATTAGGCGATTATATACAACCAGTGGATGAAAGAAACAGAGATTTGTCTGTTTCAAGACTGCTGGGTGTCAGCATCGGAAAGCAATTTATAGAATCCATTGCCAATACAGTGGGTACAGATTTTTCAAATTACAAAATCGTGCGCAAAGGGCAGTTTGCCTACGGTCCCGTTACATCCAGAAACGGTGATAAAATTTCTGTTGCTCTACTGCAAGAGCCGGAATGTATTATCTCAAGCTCCTACACGGTGTTTGAGATTACTGACCATGCACAGCTGTTACCTGAGTATTTGATGCTATGGTTCAGCAGGTCAGAATTTGATAGGTATGCCAGATATAAGTCTCATGGCAGTGTGCGTGAGATTTTTGGATGGGATGAAATGTGCATGGTTGAGCTGCCAGTCCCTGACTTAGCAGTACAACAAGAAATTATTGACTCATATAGCGCAATAGCGAATCGGATTGCTTTGAAGCAGAGGATAAATGATAATTTAATGTCCCAAGCGCGGACTTATTTTAACTCGATTCTTGCCACCAACGACAACGAAGGTTCCCTTCCAAATGGATGGGAATTAGCAAAGGTTGGAGACTATTGTGTTGAAAATATAGCCAACCTTTCTGCAAATGATTCCTTCGATTCCATTCTCTATCTTGACACAGGCAGTATCACAGAAAACTATATTGCAGACGTCCAAGAACTTAACCTACATAGTGATACTATACCGAGCCGAGCCAAAAGAAAGGTTGCTGATGGCGATATAGTATTTTCTACTGTTCGACCCAATCTTAAACACTACGGGTTATTGCATAATCCTCCGAAGAACCTTATTGCTTCAACAGGATTTGCAGTACTCCATAATAAGAGTTTAGAAGTTGCTAATTGCTTTCTATATATGTGGCTAACAAGCGATTCCATGCTGGAATACTTGCAGGCAATCGCAGAAAACAGTGTCTCAACCTATCCTTCCCTTAACGTGTCGGATTTGATGAACGTTGAGATTATTGTTCCTGATAAAAAGACGCTCAATCAGGTTACATGTTTTCTAACAGCCATTTTTTCGAGTATATCAGAGAACAACAGACAAATTCACATGCTGATGACCAGTAAAGATGTCTTGTTGCCAAAGCTAATGTCAAGCCGCTAAATTATCATTTACCATACATCTCTCAGCAGTGGCGAGAGTAAAATACAGGAA
>JAJPZU010000224.1 GCA_021204165.1 Prevotellaceae bacterium | reverse complement strand
AGGGGAGGTGGCGCGTAGCGACGGAGGAGTCTGTCGAATACACCCACAAAACATATTAGGAGTCTGTCGAAAACATTCGCAAATATGTACAAGTCACGTATGAGGAGTCTGTCGAATACGTCTGCCAATACATACAAATCACACATGAGAAGCCTGTCGAATACATCCGCAAATACGTACAAGTCACACACGAGGAGTCGCCGAGAACATCCCGCTAAAACACCCATTTAAGCAAAAAAGCAAGACGTGATGATTGTTTTTCTGATTATTCACGTATCTTTGTACTTGACTACGTTTTTTCATCGGCTAACCGTTCTATACGAGAAATGTCGGAAAAGCGGAAAAGGAAGCCAACATTCCTTTTTGAATCTGAACATATCACAACAAGAGCATGGATGTGAGAATGAAACGTGCCGCAAGCACACTTATACACTTTTTAGCTATAACAATACTTCTTTCGGGCTGCACCGACAACCCCAAAAAGACGCAGGAAAAAGAAGACATGGTTGTACTGCCCATGACGGAGATTCCGGACATTGTGGAAACCACAGGCAAAGTCGGTGACGGGACAAGCATGAACGTCCTCGAGCTGGTGGAGGAAAGCGGAGACACTCTGCTGATAAATGTTCCTGTCAGCACGATTACCGGCGGTGCGGAAAGCGGCGACGACATAGACATCATCTACACAGTCGCATCCAACGGAGACATGACCGCGTCTGTGGTTGTCAACCTTACCGCACTACAACATCTTTGGACTCAGCCCAATGGCAAGGGTGGTATGCAGAGCCTCGAACTCAACTCCAACGGAAAGGCTGCCACCTACGGCATGTCCATTGAATATGACAGCTGGAAACTGGAAAACGGTATGCTTCTCCTGCACTCGCCCAAAATCATCGGCGAGGAAAAGGGGGAGATTGTAGATACATTCCATATCATGAAACTTACCGACGACGAACTTGTGCTGATGAGCCACGAAATGGAGTCGGTATTCAAGCGAAGCAATTGAAAACATCGGGCAATGCCCGCAGCGAATATTTCCGACAAAACATGGCGCGGGCACTCAGAACCGCATGACAAGACGAACTTCTAACTTTTAAATTAACATAATATGAAAAGACTACTAATCATCGTAACGGCACTCATCATGGTGCCTTTGGCAATGTCTGCCAAGAAAAAGCAAGCAGAAAAGACAGACCGCGAGGTGTGGGTTGAAATCATGTATCAGATGGCAGAACCTGTATTGAAGAACATGGCAGAAGGCAACCTGCAAAAGGTGATGACCACGGAGAACGGAAATCTCGAACTGTCGCCGACATGGGACAACCGCGACAAGAAAGTGTCATACATGGAATGTTTCGGTCGCCTGATGGCAGGTCTTGCACCTTGGCTTTCACTTCCCGATGACGATACGGCAGAAGGTCAGAAGCGCAAACAGCTGCGCGAATGGGCTTTGAAAGCGTATGCCAATGCGGTCAATCCGGAAAGTCCGGACTATCTCGGATGGAAATCCGGAGGTCAGACTCTTGTCGATGCCGCTTACGTGGTGGAGAGCCTCTACCGCGGATTCGACGCTCTTTGGCAGCCGCTCGACGAGACGACAAAGCAGCGTTACATCAAAGAACTTCAGGGACTTCGCCGCTACGACCCTCCTTACACAAACTGGCATCTGTTCGTGGCAATGGAGGAATGCTTCCTGATGTATGTCGGTGCCGACTACGACAACTACCGCATACACATGGCAATGAACAAGGTGGAAGAGTGGTACATCGGCGACGGATGGTACAGCGACGGACCTGCATTCGCATTCGACTACTACAACTCATACGTCATCCAGCCAATGTATGTGGAATGTCTGGAAATGATATGCGCAAAGAAGGGCAACGACACATGGACATGCCGCAACACAGGCGACAAGAACGGCTCGAAGAAGCGTCTTGAAGAGGCACGCAAGCGTATGCAGAAGTTCAGCGTGATACTTGAACGCTTCATTTCTCCGGAGGGAACATTCCCTGTAGTCGGACGCTCCATCCCTTATCGTATGGCTGTGTTCCAGCCGCTCGCACAATTGGCATGGCGCAAGCAGCTCCCTAAGGAGTTGAGCAACGGACAGGTACGCGCCGGCATCACAGCCGTAACAAAACGCATGTTCGGCGGTGCAAGCAACTTCAATGCAGGCGGATTCCTCACCATCGGCTTTGTCGGAAACCATCCGAATGTGGCAGACTGGTACACGAACAACGGTTCTCTCTACATGACAAGCCTCGCATTCCTTCCTCTCGGTCTTCCGGCAGACGATGCTTTCTGGACAGACCCGGCAGAGAAATGGACAAGCAAGAAGGCATGGGAGGGCGACGATTTCCCTAAAGACCATAAGTGGAACATAAACAAGCAGATTCTATACTGGGAATAAAATAAAATCTTGCGAAAACCGCGTCACATCCCTATTTCGAGGATGTGACGCGGAAATTTTAATCTACGGATATACCCATAAGCAAATGATGAGATTCGACAACTACACTCATGAGGCAATCGAACTACTGAAACGTCTCATAGAAACCCCCTCCGTCAGCCGGGAAGAAAAAGAAGCGGCTGACATTCTGGAATCATTCCTTTCGGCAAAAGGCATGGAAGCACATCGTCACGGCAACAACGTATGGAGCATCTGCCCCGACTATGACGCAGAGCGTCCGACCGTGCTGCTGAATGCACACATCGACACCGTGAAGCCGGTGGCAGGATGGACGCACGACCCGTTCACGGCAGAGGAGACCGAGGACGGCAGGATATTCGGTCTGGGAAGCAACGACGACGGAGGAAGTGTCGTGTCTCTTCTCCAAGCATTCCGCCATCTGTGCCGCTGCAAGGACATGCGCCGCTACAATGTCATCTTCCTTGCCTCATGCGAGGAGGAAGTGTCCGGCAAGAACGGAATAGAGAGTGTGCTCCCTCTGTTGCCGGAAATCGACCTCGGAGTGGTGGGCGAACCGACAGAAATGCAGCCTGCCACAGCAGAGAAAGGGCTGATGGTCATTGACGTGACGGCGCACGGGAAAGCCGGACACGCGGCAAGAAACGAGGGAGACAATGCCATCTACAAAGTGCTGGACGACATCAGATGGATTAGCACCTACCGTTTCCCGAAAGAAACCGAACTGCTCGGTCCGGTGAAAACGACCGTGACCATCATCAATGCCGGAACACAGCACAACGTGATACCCGACAAATGCACATTCACCATAGATGTGCGGAGCAACGAGTGCTACAGCAACGAAGAACTCTTTGAAGAAATATCCGCCCATCTGAAATGTGAGGCGAAAGCGCGCTCTTTCCGTCTTAACTCATCCCGCATAGAGCATGGGCATCCTTTCGTGCAGCGTTGCAAGGAACTCGGACTGAAGCCATTCGGTTCCCCTACTCTGTCCGACCAGGCTCTGATGCGCTTCCCTTCGGTCAAGATTGGTCCGGGAAGTTCAACAAGGTCACACACTGCCGACGAATTTATCAAAATACAAGAGATAGACGAAGCCATCAGACTTTACATAAAGATTCTCGAAGGATTGAACATGGAAAAAATCGGGAAAGAAAGGGAGGGAAAGAAGGATTGACGAAGCACAATCAGGCCTAATATGACAAAAAGTAAATGCGAGGACACATTTGTTCTATTTTTTAGGGTCTCATGTCTGACATTTTGCAAGAAAACCGTACCTTTGCAGCACAATACAGAGTTATGGAGACGACAAACTTCTTTTTCAAGCCCAGAAAACGGGTAATGCTAATCTATACGGGTGGAACAATCGGTATGATACGCAATCCGGAAACAGGCGCACTCGAAACGTTCAATTTCGACCACTTGCGCAAGCATGTGCCGGAACTCAACCAGTTTGACTATGTGATTCACTCGTATCAGTTTGACCCTCCTATCGACTCATCGGACATGGAACCTACATTGTGGGCAAAGCTCGTGAAGATAATCAATTATAATTATCAGAACTTTGACGGATTTGTCATTCTTCACGGCACGGACACAATGGCCTACACCGCCTCGGCACTCAGTTTTATGCTGGAAAACATCGCCAAGCCCGTCATTCTGACCGGAAGCCAGTTGCCGATAGGCGTACTGAGAACTGACGGAAAAGAAAATCTGATTGCCTCGATTGAGTTGGCAGCAGCGCAGGACAGCAACGGCAATCCTCTGGTACCGGAAGTGTGCGTATTCTTCGGGCAGCATCTGCTCAGAGGAAACAGAACCACAAAATCGAATGCGGAGAATTTCAACGCTTTCAGCTCATACAACTGTGCGGAACTGGCACGTACAGGAATAAATATCAATTACAATTACGGGAACATACGCAAACCCGACTTGTCAAAACCCTTCTCCCCTCACTTTGAATACGAAAACTGTGTACTTGCGCTTACCTTGTTCCCGGGAATAAGGCAGGATCTTATTGAGCACGTCTTCAACATGGAGAATATCCGTGGCATCATACTGCGTACATACGGTTCAGGCAATGCACCGCGCCGCCAATGGCTTATAGAAGCCATCAAAAAAGCGACAGCATCGGGAAAAGTGGTTGTCAATGTCACCCAATGCCAATGCGGAGGTGTCGAGATGGGACTCTACGAAACAGGACTGCAACTGCTGAGTGCAGGTGTGGTGAGCGGTCACGACATGACCATCGAAGCCGCCATAACCAAACTCATGGTACTGTTCGGCAGAGGATATTCGGCTGAGGAGGTCAGACAACTGATGAACATATCGCTTGCCGGAGAAATCACAGAATAAAAGTTCCACCGGCGGACAGAAACGCAGGGCTGACGCTCTATGCGGACGGATGTAAAAAAAGAAACAGATTATAAACAACATACAGACATGAAAAGTAAAGAAGAATTGTCGGACAGCATCTATGCTTACATTGAAGATTTTGTCAAAGGTGTATATGAAGATACTGACGGACTGAAAATTGAAGTCATAGACGATGCGACTGTCAATGTGAAAGTTGTAAAAGATGCAGACGAGAGCGAAGATGAAGACACATATCCTTTTGTTGACTTCATCTGCTACGACTCTGACACCGACGGGAAACTCCATACGGACATTGACGCCGATTATGTGGACGATGTAACCTTGTCATATTTTGAATAGAGCAGGACACACGTTCTATTGGGAATAAAAGACATATAAATTGAGGTAAAGGAAAAGATTAATATATCAGGATGAAAAGATTGTTTATGCCGGCAAGAATTTTGTCGGCGGTGGTATTTATGGCACTACTGACCACCGGTTGCGAATCACAGCTCAACAGGGAACGTATCATCGGCAGATGGGAACTGATGTCAATTGAAAGCGAAATAAACGGTGTGCCTGACCCGACAGGAGACATCGCACACTTTGACAGTTTTGTTTATTACGAGTTCAAATCCGACTCCACTTATATATTAAATGAAGGAGGCAATATAGAAACCGGTACATGGACACTCCGCGACAGTATCATCGGCACACTACTTTCCGGACTGGAGGACGATTCGGTAAACTATCAATGGTATCACATCACGGAGATTGACGACAGCATAATGATTAGCAATTCCATCACAGAATCTCCTTACGGAAAACTCACAGACATTTTCAAATATAAGAAAATTGCAAAATAAAAAAGAAGGCACCTCAATGTGCCCAAAGTAGAAGAGTGCAGTTTTCCAACAGGCAAAAAAAGGTTTTTTATTTTATATTGCGCTCGGTTTGCACTATCTTTGTGACTGCTATGCAAATATTAGAGACAAATTTACAGAACTTTATACCTTGGCAGCAGACAATAGGTGTGATGGAAATGATAGTAAAAGGGACTATCATCGGCATCGTGGCATCAGCACCTATGGGTCCGGTAGGTGTGCTCTGTATTCAGCGCGCCCTAAACAAAGGACGTTGGTACGGTCTTGCAACCGGAGTCGGTGCAGCCTTGAGCGACATCATATACGCACTTATTACAGGTTACGGCATGTCTTTTGTCGTACAGTTCATCGAAGATCCGGGCACATTGTTCTGGGTCAAGCTTATAGGCAGTATATTACTGTTCCTCTTTGGTATATATACATTCCGGTCTAATCCGGTACAATCCATACGTCCGGTGTCACACAACAAGGGAACGCTGGTGCATAATTTCGTGACCGGATTCTTTGTCACATTCTCCAACCCACTCATTATCTTCCTGTTCGTCGCCATGTTCGGACAGTTCACGTTTGTGGTTCCGGAAAACCCCTTACCGCAAATCATGGGGTATCTGTTCATCATTGTAGGAGCACTGCTGTGGTGGTTTGTCCTGACACTGCTTGTAGATAAGGTGCGCAACAAATTCAATGTCCGCGGTATCTGGATTATCAACAGAGTGATAGGAGTTATAGTGATGCTTGTGTCTGCCATTGTCATAGCATACACGCTGACAGGACATTCAATGCCCATAGGATACTGAGACAGAGATTCACAGCAGAAATCAATGTATAAACTATTCAAACAATGTATATTGCAAGAAAACTCAAGGAAAAGAACATCGCAGAATACTTGCTTTACATGTGGCAGGTAGAAGACATCATAAGGGCAAACAGTTGGGATATAGACCTACTGGAAAAGAACTATTTATCGAAGTTTGAAGCATCTCCAGAGCAGAAAGCGGAACTAAGACAATGGTATTCCGACCTTATAGAAATGATGTGCAGCGAAGGGGTCAAGGAGAAAGGACACTTGCAGATAAACAAAAACATCATCATATTACTGACAGATTTGCACACGGCTCTTCTCAAATCGCCGAAACATCATTTTTATTCAGCGGCATACTACAAGGCTCTGCCGTTCATTGTGGAACTGAGAAGCCGTATGAAAGGCAATGAAGAGCAGTCGGAAATAGAGAATTGCCTTAATGCCATGTACGGACTGATGATGTTACGTCTAAAAGGCAGCCCCATAGGAGCGGACACAAAAAAAGCGATGGACGACATTGCCACTCTGCTGGGTATGCTGTCGGAATACTATAAGAAGGACAAGAACGGGGAACTGGAACTATAAAAATATTAGATTATGATAAAAAATATACTGGTTACAGGATGTAACGGACAGCTCGGCAACGAAATGCAATTGCTGGCGAAAGAAAACATGCAGTATAAATATTTCTTTACAGACGTTCAGGAACTTGACATCACTGACGAACAAGCCATAGAGAAATTTGTCACCGACAATGCCATCGACTGCATTGTGAACTGTGCTGCTTACACGGCTGTTGACAAGGCAGAAAGCAATGAGGAACTTTGCAATCTGCTTAATAATATTGCTCCGGGCTATCTGGCAAAAGCCGTAGAACGTCGCGGCGGTTCAATGGTACAGGTTTCCACAGACTATGTTTTTGATGGAACGAACCACACTCCATACGTAGAATCGCAACCTACATGTCCGGACTCCGTATATGGAAGAACCAAACTTGCCGGTGAAGAGTCTGTGACTGCTAATTGCAAGAATGCGATGATTATACGTACTGCATGGCTATATTCTGCATTCGGCAACAACTTCGTGAAGACAATGATGCGCCTCGGCAAAGAAAAGCCTGAGCTGGGAGTGATATTCGATCAAATCGGTACTCCGACATACGCACACGACCTCGCCGCTGTAATCTTTACGGCCATAAACAAAGGCATCGTACCCGGAAGATACCATTTCTCCAACGAAGGATGTATTTCATGGTACGACTTCACTAAAGCAATACACCGCATCGCCGGGATAGACACATGCCACGTGCGCCCACTCCACACAGAAGAATATCCGACACCGGCCAACCGTCCCCACTATTCGGTGCTTGACAAAACAAAAATCAAGCAAACATACGGCATTGAAGTGCCGTATTGGGAAGATTCGCTACGTATCTGTATCAAGCAATTGCAATCTAATAATTAAAATATAAGTTCTCGCAAAACGACACTGTTCCCTCACACGAAGAAACAATTTACATGATGAACGAGATAGAAAGAAGAAGAACTTTCGCGATTATTTCGCACCCTGACGCAGGTAAAACAACACTGACCGAGAAACTGCTTCTCTTTGGAGGACAGATACAAGTTGCCGGTGCTGTAAAATCAAACAAGATAAAGAAGACAGCCACAAGTGACTGGATGGAGATAGAGAAGCAGCGTGGTATTTCCGTTTCCACCTCTGTCATGGAATTTGACTACCACGATTACAAAGTGAATATCCTTGATACTCCCGGACATCAGGACTTTGCAGAAGACACATTCCGCACACTGACCGCAGTAGATAGCGCAATAATTGTAATCGACGGAGCAAAGGGTGTGGAAGCGCAGACACGCAAACTGATGACAGTATGCCGTATGCGCAAAACTCCCGTAATTGTATTCATCAACAAGATGGACCGGGAAGGAAAAGATCCTTTCGACCTTCTTGATGAAGTGGAAAACGAACTCCAGATTAAAGTCCGTCCGTTGAGCTGGCCTATCAATCAGGGACAAAGATTCAAGGGTGTATTCAATATCTACGAGAACAAGCTGAACCTTTTCACTCCGGACAAGCAACTTGTCACAGAGAAGGTGGAGGTTGACATCAATAGTGAAGACCTTGACAACCGAGTGGGAGAGCAAGACGCAGCAAAACTGCGAGAAGACCTCGAACTTGTAGATGGGGTTTATCCTGAATTTGATGTAGAGACCTATCTCAATGCAGAGGTTGCCCCTGTTTTTTTCGGCTCCGCATTAAACAATTTCGGTGTGCAGGAATTGCTTGACTGCTTTGTCAAAATTGCACCGGAACCACGTCCTACCACAGCAGAGGAAAGACTGGTTGAACCTAAAGAGCCAAAATTCACAGGATTCATATTCAAGATTACAGCCAACATCGACCCTAATCACCGTTCATGTACCGCTTTCTGCAAAGTCTGTTCCGGCAAGTTCGTCCGTAACGCGCCTTATCTGCATGTAAGACAGAACAAGACTGTGCGTTTTTCATCTCCAACCCAGTTTATGGCGCAGAAGAAAAGCACTATCGATGAGGCTTACCCCGGAGATATTGTCGGTCTGCCGGACAATGGAATATTCAAAATAGGCGACACGCTTACAGAAGGAGAGCTATTGCACTTCAAGGGGCTTCCAAGTTTCTCCCCGGAAATGTTCAAATACATAGAGAATGCAGACCCGATGAAGACAAAACAGCTTGCCAAAGGTATAGAGCAACTGATGGATGAGGGTGTTGCACAGTTGTTCGTCAACCAATTCAACGGACGTAAGCTTATAGGAACAGTCGGACAACTTCAGTTTGAGGTTATACAGTACCGTCTGGAGAACGAATACAATGCAATATGCCGCTGGGAACCGGCAAGCCTGTACAAGGCCTGTTGGATTGAAAGCGATGACGAGGCAGAACTTGAAGCTTTCAAGAAACGTAAGTACCAATATATGGCAAAAGACCGAGACGGGCGCGATGTATTTCTCGCAGACTCCGGCTATGTACTCCAGATGGCTCAACATGACTTTGAACACATAAAATTCCATTTCACCTCGGAATTTTAATTATCCCAATATGACACAGAACCGGAAAGTCCGGAAAAGAATAGTGCCAAAGCAAAACTAAAAAAACAAATCATCATGGCTAAATTCAAAAGAATACTGCTCAAGCTTAGCGGCGAAAGTCTCATGGGAGAGCAAAAATACGGTATCGACGAGAAACGTCTGAACGAGTATGCACAGCAGATAAAGGAAGTGCATGACATGGGAGTTGAAATAGGCATTGTCATCGGTGGAGGAAACATCTTCCGCGGACTGAGCGGAGCCGGAAAAGGATTTGACCGTGTCAAAGGCGACCAGATGGGTATGTGCGCCACAGTCATCAACAGCCTCGGACTCAGTTCTGCACTTGATGCCATTGGCTGCAAGAGCCGTGTCCTCACCGCTATACGCATGGAGCCTATAGGTGAGTTCTACACTAAATGGAAAGCAATTGAGGCCATGACAAACGGTGAAGTCGTTATCATGTCCGGTGGCACAGGTAATCCTTATTTCACCACAGACACAGGCTCTTCGCTCCGCGGCATAGAGATTGAAGCAGACGTCATGCTGAAAGGAACACGAGTTGACGGTGTATATACTGCCGACCCGGAGAAAGACCCGACAGCCACAAAGTTCTCGGAAATCACATACGACGAGATTTACAACAAAGGGCTTAAAGTCATGGATCTTACCGCAACAACCATGTGCAAGGAAAACAATCTGCCTATCTATGTCTTCAACATGGATATCGTCGGCAACCTGAAGAAAGTGATGGAAGGCGAAAACATCGGTACACTTGTACATAACTAAAAGATTGTTTAAGTTATAATTACATCTTAAAAGGCTTGTGCCTTCATATTCCGACAAGGTAATATGAAGGCACAATTGTTTTAAATAATGTCAACCGCGCCACCCTACAAGTATTACGAGACCGACAACACACTCATCTTCTTAGATTTTTTTGTAACTTTGCACGCAGATAACAAATTGACGTACAGTTTTTTGTACACTATTATTTATTTCACGTGGCATCTTATGCCTGAACAAAAAACAGTTTTCAAACATTTCATAAAATAAAACACTTTGTCTGACTATTAATTATTGACTGTATGAAACCTTTCAAGGAACTGACTATCAACGACAGAGACATCATACAACGCTTTACGATGAACAGCGAGCGAATGACCGCCGATATGCTTTTTGCCAATATCTGTGGCTGGCAGCATCTGACCAATATGGGATATGCCATCATAGAAGACATGCTTGTCATGCGCGGAAACATGGACGGCAGCCTCATCTATTCTCTGCCTATCGGGCGCGGAAACTTGCGCTTTGTACTTATGCAGATGCTGGAAGAGGCTGAAAACCTCGGCATGAACTGCCGGATATTCGGTGTTCCGGAGAATAAGATTGAAGAGATTGAGCGTGCCATGCCGGCACACTTCGACTTCTATGCGGAAGACAGCAACTCCGACTACATATACAGAAGAGACAGCCTCGTCACTCTCGCAGGAAAGAAATTGCAGCCTAAGCGCAACCATATCAACAAATTTCACCGAACATATCCCGACGCACAGTTTCTGGAACTTACAGAAGAATTCATACCGGCATGTAAACAACTGGAGCTGTCATGGAACCAAGAGCTTAATGAAGACGGAAGCTACATAAGCCAATCAGATGAACTTACATTCACCAACTTCATACTCGACAACTTCCGTTCACTGGGCTTACGCGGCGGAGTATTACTCATCGAAGGGAACGTGGCAGCCTTCACCATCGGAGGGCCAATAAACGAACAGACATTTGACATCTGTGTGGAAAAAGCCGACACAAGATACGACGGGGCATATACAGCCATCAACCATCTCTTCGCCTTTTCCCTTCCGGAGCAGTTCGTGTATATCAACAGAGAGGAAGACATGGGCATCGAGGGATTGAGACATGCCAAGCAATCCTATCATCCGGACATGCTACTGAAAAAGTATGCCGCCATCCCCCGCATGAGCTTCGGACAGTCCATCTTCTACAACAACGAAAAGATGGTGCCGCCTCCATCAAACTCAACATTCAAACTAAAGAACGCACAGTAAAATGAACAGTCCGCTTTCTTTCAAAGAAGCCATAAGAGAATCCCGCAGTCTGTGGGATTTATCTTTTCCTGACGAAGGGGAATACACGGATTTCTACTTCAACCGAAGATGCACGAAAGACGTCATGCTGTGTCTGCACAAAACAAAAGACACTTTTGACTCCGCTTTCCAACTCTTCCCATACAAGATGAATCTGAAAGGCATTCCCACCCACACACTATACATGTCCGGAGTATGCACCCGTCCCGACATGCGCGGAAAAGGCTACATGGAACTTTGCATGAAAGAGAATCTGGCACAATTGACGGATGGCGAAGCCACACTGGTGACACTGATACCGGCCAACGAAAAACTGTTCACCTACTACCACCGATTCGGTTTCACAGAGATTGCTGCACGGCAAATCACAGAGTATCACGAGAAAACAGGACAGTCAGGCAACAAACACTTACATACAGAGAAGATACCCGTTGCTGCCGCAACTGCCGAACAAAGGCACAGCATCTACCAGATGTTCCGTCAGAAGTGGGAGTCCATGCCAAGCAGCATCATTCATACCGAACAGGATTTTCAGGATGTTCTCGATGCCTATATCCCCGACAACCTCCATCTGCTGTCATGCTATCCGCCCGACAAGAAGCAAGAACTAACAGCCGCCGTATTGTGTTCAGAACGGACATCCGAGATTTTCGTACACGATTTCGCCACAACCCGCGAGGATGATACCACAAATGTCCTGTCTTATCTGTATCCAAAAGCAGACACACAGGGGAACTGTCACGAAGGAAAGACAAAGCCTGTGCGATTCTTCTCCTACGAAAGCAAGCCGTTCATGATGGCACGGATACTCAACCCGAAAAAAGCCATAGCCTTATATTCAGAAACAAGCCACAACGAGAATATCCACATTCATCTGACGGATAAGCTGCTGGAGAGTAATTCCGGATATTATTCCACGACATCGGACAAAGTAGTCAAGACAGAAAAGCCGGTAGAGGGAATACAATATACCGAAATGACACCGGAACAACTTACAGCACACATGTTTCACAACACCACATTACACGCATCTTTGATGCTCGATTATTAAAAGCGAGTCAGTCATCATTCATCACAGAGGGGTAAGTAAGAAGCCGAGAAAGCCGCACAACAAAGAATAGCCGTATGCTGTCACTCTAATCCGAGTCAAGCATACGGCTATCACTATACATATAAAAACACTTATAAAACTCTTTTGTTTTCACACAGCCAAAGCCATGCAATCATTCTTAACGGCTCTTATTCATCAACACCATTAAATGCCAGATTCTTCTCCGCAACAATATCGCCAGCTTTTACAGGCACAACCTTATAATCCTTAGATGTTTTGAACTCCGGCATTCCCGGTGCAGTCACTGTCACCACAAAAAGCGGTTCGTCCTCGTTATCATCCGACAAAGAAAGCTCCGACACCCCTACTCCATAAAAGTAAGCGTCATTCTTCTCATCAAACACAACGGTGCCCGGCTTCAACGATTCTCCATACTTCAAGTTCAGCACTCCGTTCTTCACACCGCACTGCAACTGAGAAGCAAGGTACGGATTGCTCGACTCCACACTGAACGAATAATCGTCTCCAACCACAAAACGTACACGTGCCGGCAGATTAATCTCGGCTGTAGTGAATGGAACAGTTTCCACTTCTTGTGCACTCATGGTGCTCACTGCCATAAGTGAGCCAACCAACATCATTAATTTCTTCATAATACAATCTTTTTACCTGTTAATTAAAATGTTACCTAAAAACTTTCTTAGTACTCCTCTTATTACCCCACGAGGAGTTATGCTTTTACTATAAAACACTAAACTCATCAGAATGTTCAAACATTCATCTTTATTTCCTTATCACCACCTCGCATCTTATGCCAAGATAGATGAATCTCCTAAAAACACCGCAAAGATAAACAGATTTCTATCTATTACGGCAAATCATATAACAAAAACATAGTAAAAAGACCGTTTTAATTGACATCCGTCAAAAAGTAGAGCAAGAAAACAATAAAACTAATCGTTCAAAACATAGCTAAAAATACAGCCCCATAAAAAAATTTTTGACATCGTTTTTTCGAGGGGTGTTCAGTTTTGACAAAATGACGGCTGTTTAGGTTATTTTAATTTCCTTTTTACTGATTTTACGCATTTGTGCTGTCTTTTTGATTTTGCCAAATGTTAAAATTCCAAGCCCTCTGGCACGCGTCAAAATGAAGCGCACCGAACTTTTATCGGAAATCGGGGCTTCTACGCGCATTTTCTGAGAGTCTTGTCAATTGTGAAATAGTGTTGCGATTTTGGAGAATTTATTTGCATTTGTTATACTTTGGTGTGGTCTTCCCGAATTTT
>JAJPZU010000131.1 GCA_021204165.1 Prevotellaceae bacterium | reverse complement strand
CGCATCGCACTTCTGTTTGATGAAGATTTTTGGGTGACACGTTGACGAAGTCAGGAAAAAGGAAAATGACAATGAGGAAAAAACTGAGTCGCACCCTACGCGGGTGCGTGGATTGAAACTGGACAAGAAGCTCATACACGTTCATCGTGCCGCGTCGCACCCTACGCGGGTGCGTGGATTGAAACTACAGCGGCATCTACTGCTTCTCCCGCTGATACGGTCGCACCCTACGCGGGTGCGTGGATTGAAACTGTATATGTCGCAATTAGGAGCGCACAGCATACCGTCGCACCCTACGCGGGTGCGTGGATTGAAACTTGCAAATACATTGCTTTTGTCCGTCAATGCCAATGTCGCACCCTACGCGGGTGCGTGGATTGAAACTGACAATATGCGTACATCATGCGGTGGTCTATCGTCGCACCCTACGCGGGTGCGTGGATTGAAACGCATACGCATAAGAAGCCGTATTAAACGTATGGTCGCACCCTACGCGGGTGCGTGGATTGAAACTCCTTTTTGTCATCAAACGCGAATTTGAAGAATGGTCGCACCCTACGCGGGTGCGTGGATTGAAACTCTTCAATCTGCTTTAGTCGAAATTTGCGCAACGTCGCACCCTACGCGGGTGCGTGGATTGAAACCACCAAGTGCATATTGACCCGCCTTTATATTAGGTCGCACCCTACGCGGGTGCGTGGATTGAAACTTTCCTGTCTGAATAAGTAGTGCCCGGATAATACCGTCGCACCCTACGCGGGTGCGTGGATTGAAACTTGGCGGAGGTAGATGAGTGCCGCCGGCAAAGTGTCGCACCCTACGCGGGTGCGTGGATTGAAACTCAATCTCGGCATCTATCTCCTCGCGTATCATCGTCGCACCCTACGCGGGTGCGTGGATTGAAACACATTAATGGGACGAGGATTAGAGTCGCTTGCGACGTCGCACCCTACGCGGGTGCGTGGATTGAAACTGATAGCCTACGTGGAATTGAAGAAATGAAAGAAGTCGCACCCTACGCGGGTGCGTGGATTGAAACTTATGTCAGACACAAAAATTTTTTCCTTGGGAGGTCGCACCCTACGCGGGTGCGTGGATTGAAACTTGTGACTGCAAACGCTCGTAACTCTCTCGCTTGGTCGCACCCTACGCGGGTGCGTGGATTGAAACTCGTAGCGCACTTTGCACTCGAAGAATTTAGATGGTCGCACCCTACGCGGGTGCGTGGATTGAAACTTGTGACTGCAAACGCTCGTAACTCTCTCGCTTGGTCGCACCCTACGCGGGTGCGTGGATTGAAACTCGTAGCGCACTTTGCACTCGAAGAATTTAGATGGTCGCACCCTACGCGGGTGCGTGGATTGAAACAACGTAAGGCTGCAATCGTGCATTTTGTTTTGGTCGCACCCTACGCGGGTGCGTGGATTGAAACTTTGTATATTACTGTTCCTTGCGGTAAGTGTGGTCGTCGCACCCTACGCGGGTGCGTGGATTGAAACATTATACAGGTGTTGCTTTGACCTCTGAAGATTTGTCGCACCCTACGCGGGTGCGTGGATTGAAACATGAACTCCTCGTCCAAATCGTCAAAAAGAAGAGGTCGCACCCTACGCGGGTGCGTGGATTGAAACTGTGTCATCTTTATTAATAGTCTTAAAGAGCTTGTCGCACCCTACGCGGGTGCGTGGATTGAAACAATGTCACGAATGCCTTTAGTCCAACTATATCCTAGTCGCACCCTACGCGGGTGCGTGGATTGAAACATACGGAGGCGCAAAACGATTGACAATCGATTCTAGTCGCACCCTATGCGGGTGCGTGGATTGAAACCGAATATCGCGCGGAAATAACATTCTATGAGAGGTCGCACCCTACGCGGGTGCGTGGATTGAAACCAAATATGACCAAATGGATTTTCAACACCCCGATGTCGCACCCTACGTGGGTGCGTGGATTGAAACTCTTGTAATAAATAATTTTAATATTGCTTCTTATTCGCTTATTCCGTTAATTTGCTTTATCTTTGTTGTTCCAAATGAAAAGAGAGGCATTCTTTTTCATAATTGTGCAAAATGGTAAAGAAACAAACTTCAAAAACGACCAATAGAAAGTCTGGCAAGAATACTGGTTCAATCAATCTGCTGGAGGGTGTAGGAAAGAAAGAGCTTACGACATTCTCCTTTGGTTTTGTTTTGGCAATATTTGCCATATTTCTTTTGATTGCTTTCACTTCATATCTTTATTCCGGATCTTCCGATTTTGATATATTAGAACATCCGACAATATCTGACATATCCAATGAGGGATACATATACGACAATGTATGCGGCTCTTTAGGAGCTATTCTTGCTTTTTTCTTTTTGAACGAGTGTTTTGGCTTGTCTTCATATTTGATTCCTGTGTTTCTGGTCCTTGTCGGGTTCAGGTGCATGAATATATATAAGATAAATCTTTTCAAGTGCTTTATACATACGGCATTTATACTCGTATGGTCGAGTGTCTTGTTTGCTTTTATTGTTAGTTTGACTTCATGGCTTGATGCCTCGTTCATTAATTTAGGCGGAAATCATGGGAAGTTTGTGGTCAAAAGACTTGTGGCATATATAGGCACTCCGGGACTGTTTTTCGCTCTTCTCATGAGTGCCGTTTTCTATTTAATATATGTGAGCACCAAGACTGTGGGTGTCATTCGGAAGTTGCTGCGTCTGAATCTTATTAAGAAAATACGTGACAAGTATCAGACCCACAATGAGAAAGTGCAGGTGCCGGACGATCCACTGCCGACTGCTGATGAGGAGTCTGCTGCCCATGAAGGTCCGGCACAGGAGGAAGTGGTTTACGAAGACCCCAAGGCGAATGTGCTGGAGTTTGTGGTCGATGGCAATAATCCCTCTCCTGCGAACAGTCTGGATGCAGGTTCTGATGTATCTCTGAATGAGGAACATACGGAATGTGCTGTTGGGAAAAATCCTGATAATGTGTCGGATGTTCCGTCTGACAATGAAATAGGACTTGAAATAGTTGATACGGTGACAGAGGATACTGTATCGGAAGACCACAGCTCCGCTCCGTATGATCCTAAACTTGATTTGGAGTATTATAAGTATCCGACGCTTGATTTGCTTGACCGTATGCCGGACAGCAATCCTCAGATTGATATGGACGAGCAGAATGCCAATAAAGAGCGTATCATACAGGTGCTGAAAAATTTCGGAGTAGAGATAGGTAGCATAAAAGCTACTATCGGACCGACAATCACCCTGTATGAGATTACACCTGCTGCGGGTGTGAAGATTGCCAAAATCAGGAATCTTGAAGACGATATTGCTCTTTCGCTTGCGGCTGTAGGCATACGTATCATTGCTCCTATACCGGGAAAGGGAACCATTGGTATTGAAGTCCCGAACAAGAAGCAGTGTACGGTTTCTATGGAGAGCATTCTCAGTAGCCGTACTTATCAGGAAACGAAAATGGAGTTGCCTTGTGCTCTCGGCAAAACAATCACTAACGAAGTGTATATGATTGATTTGGCGAAGGCTCCGCATCTTCTTGTAGCCGGTGCCACCGGTATGGGTAAGTCTGTCGGTCTGAATGCCATTGTCACTTCTCTGCTCTATAAGAAACATCCTTCAGAGTTGAAGATTGTGATGGTCGATCCTAAGAAGGTGGAGTTCAGCATCTATGCTCCGATAGAAAATCATTTTCTTGCCAAGCTTGAGGATGAGGAGGAAGCCATCATCACCGATGTGCAGAAAGTGGTCAACACTTTGAAATCGCTTTGTCAGGTGATGGACACCCGGTATAATCTGCTGAAGAAGGCAAAGGTGAGAAATATCAAGGAATATAATGCCAAGTTCAAGGCGCGTGAACTGAATCCTGAGAACGGACATGAGTTTATGCCTTACATTGTCGTTATCATTGATGAGTTCGGCGACTTGATTATGACAGCCGGTAAGGAGATAGAATTGCCTATCTGCCGAATTGCTCAGTTGGCGCGTGCTGTGGGAATACACATGATTATTGCCACCCAGCGTCCTACGACAAACATCATAACAGGTACAATCAAGGCAAACTTCCCTGCACGTATCGCGTTCAGAGTGGCGGCGATGATGGACTCGCGCACCATTCTCGACCGTCCGGGAGCCAACCAACTTATAGGAAGAGGAGATATGCTCTATTTGCAGGGAGCGGAACCGGTCAGAGTGCAGTGCGCTTTTGTCGATACTCATGAAGTGTCGCGCATTTGCAATTATATAAGTACCCAGCAGAGTTATCCTCATGCTATGTATTTGCCGGAGGTTGTCTCGGAAGATGGTGGGCTTGACCATGAGAATACGGCAGACATGAAGCATCTTGACCCTATGTTTGCAGAGGTGGCAAAGCTTGTCGTGTCTTCACAGCAAGGCTCCACTTCGCTCATACAGCGTAAGTTCTCCATTGGCTATAACCGTGCGGGACGTCTTATGGATCAGCTTGAAAAGGCAGGTGTGGTAGGTGTCCAGCAGGGAAGCAAGCCTCGTGAGGTGCTTATCAGTGACTTGGTTACATTGGACAGTCTTTTGAATACAATCGGATAATCAACAAAAAACTCTGTTTATGAAGAAATTTTTATTTTTTATATTTTTTGCGGTATTGTCATTTGCGGCTCCGGCACTTTGTGCGGCCAATACACCGACCTCTATTCTTGATGAGGCTGTTAAGAAATTTAATAGTGGCGGCGGAGTGAACATCGGTTTTACTCTTTCGGCTGAAGGAAATACAGCTTCAGGAAATATACGTATGCTTGGCAAGAAGTTCTGTTGCTCAGTTGACGGACTGACTACATGGTTTGACGGAAAGATCATGTGGACATACGTCAAGCAGAATGAAGAAGTGAATGTGACCACTCCTTCTGCTTCTGAAGTGGCACAGATGAACCCTTACATGTTGTTGTCGTTATATAAGAAAGGATATAAGGCATCTATGGGAAAATCGACGAATGTCTATCATGAGATTGTGCTTATCGGGGAGAACTCCGGGGCGGCATTCAAAAAGATTGTAGTTCGCATAAACAAACAAAGTCTGCGACCTATGTATGCCTATATGGAGAAAGGAAAGTCTTCTACAACGATAACCGTCACCTCGTACAAAAATGAAAAATTGGCGGATTCGGCTTTTGTTTTCAATAAAAAGAAATATCCGGGTGTGGATATTATAGATTTACGTTAGACATGTTTAATCATAAAAATATAAAGTAAAAAATGGAACATATTCGTTGTTTGATAATCGGTTCCGGACCTGCCGGATATACAGCTGCAATATATGCAAGCAGAGCAAATCTTTCTCCTGTGCTTTATGAGGGAATACAGCCGGGAGGGCAGTTGACTATCACTGATATGGTGGAGAACTTCCCGAGTCATCCGGAAGAGATTACGGGACAGGAACTTATGGATCTCATGAGAGAACAGGTTGACAAGTTCGGTGTTGACATTCGCCAGCACATTGCTGTCAAAGCCGATTTGAGCTGTCCGCCTTATAAGTTCACATTTGATGACAATACAGAGGTTGAGGCTGACACCGTAATCATTGCTACAGGCGCATCAGCCAAGTTCCTCGGACTTGCCGATGAGGAAAAATACCGCGGACAGGGAGTCAGTGCATGTGCCACATGCGACGGTTTCTTCTATCGTAAGAAAGTGGTGGCGGTTGTTGGCGGTGGAGACACAGCGTGCGGTGAAGCGTCTTATCTTGCCGGTCTTGCTTCCAAGGTATATCTCATTGTCCGTAAACCTTATCTTCGTGCCTCCAAGATTCTTCAGGAACGTGTGTTTGAAAACCCTAAGATTGAAGTGCTGTTTGAGACTCAGACAGAAGGACTTTATGGTGAAGGCGGTGTAGAGGGAGCACACCTTGTACACCGTAAGGGGGAATCGGATGAACGTCATTATGACTTGCCGATAGACGGCTTTTTCCTTGCCATAGGTCACACTCCTAACTCTTCTATTTTCAAGCCGTGGGTGAATACTGATGAGACCGGATATATAATCACGGAAGGTAATAGTCCTAAAACCAATGTACCGGGAGTATTTGCTGCGGGTGACGTGGCTGATCCGGATTATCGGCAGGCTATCGTGGCAGCCGGTTCGGGCTGCAAGGCTGCAATGGAAGCGGAGAAATATCTTGCTGACAATAAACTCTAAGAACATGCAGTCTGTAAATCAAAGTTGTACTTTTGATTTACAGACTGCATGAACTTTAAAAAGAATTGAATCTTATATCATGTATCTGAATCGTGTTAAACTGTTATATCGTCTTATCAGCAAGAATCAGCGGATAGCCAACAGAAGACATCCCATGTTTGAACGTAACATGGTGTTTAAGGTGCTCACCTATTTCTTTGTGGCATTTTGGGCGGTATATCTTGCTGTGTTGGGTATTGCCTTTTTTTTCATTTTCGACGGAACCAATCGCGAAGCCTTTGATTGGATAAACGGAGGAATGATATTTATTCTTTCCATAGACTTTCTTCTGCGTTTCGTTATGCAGGAAACACCGGCACAAGAGGTAAAAGCATATAAGTTGATGCCGATACCAATGAATTTTCTTTTCAATGTTTTTCTTGTCAGGTCCGGTTTGAGAGGATATAATTTCTTCTGGTTCTTCTTTCTTGTTCCTTTTGGTTTTCTTGCTGTGCCCTCTTTTTTCGGCTTCTCCGGCTTGATTGGATTCCTGATAGGCTGGTGGCTTATGTTTGTACTTAACAGCTATTGGTATCTGTTTTGGCGTACGTGGATAAATCGGCATACTTACATTCTTGTTGCTCCTGTTCTTTGCTGTGCCGCACTGATCTATTTCGGCATATTCTTTGATGAGCAATGTCCTTGGCTCTTTTATGCCACTCTCCGTCTGGGGCGGGGATTTGTGAACTTTTATCCTTTGAGTTTTGTCCTCGTGTTGATAGCCATCATTCCTATGTTTATTGTCAATAAGAGGATGCTGCGGCATTTTGTATATCTTGAAATCTCCAAAGATGACAGGGTGAAGAAAGTCAAGTCACAGGAAATGCGGTTCTTGAACCGCTTTGGCGAAATAGGTGAGTATATAAAACTTGAGATAAAATCTACAATCCGCAATCAGGTGGTGCGTAAACAGTTCCTTTTTGGAGCATTCTATATGTTTCTGCTTTGCGCATTGTTTGCTTTTTCCGATGTGTATGACGGTAGTTCATTCATGAAGATATTTATCTGTATCTACTGTTTTGCCTGTCTTGGAACAATGACTCTCACCGGTATTATGTGTATGGAGGGTAATTATATTGATGGATTGATGAGCCGCAAGGAGTCTGTCCTTTCATTGTTGAAAGCAAAATATTATTTCAACTGTATGATGATGATTTTCCCGCTTCTCTCTGTCATTATGCCAATTGTCGAAGGCAAGCTTACTGTGGTGACTGCTTTGGGATGCCTCTTCTTCTCAATGGGAGTGGTATTTCCTTTCTTGTTCCAGTTGGCAGTCTATAATAACAACACCATCCATCTGAATGACAAGCTTACCCGCAGCGGACGCAGCACAAAGACACAGATGATATTTTCTTCGGCAGCCTTGTTTGTGCCTATTTTCATCATGTATCTGCTGATGTCTCTCTTTTCTGAAAACATAGCCTCTGTAATCATGCTTGTCATTGGATTCATAGGCACTGCGATGCACCCTTTGTGGCTGCGCAATATTTATCGTCGCTTTATGAAGCGCAGATATGTCAATATGGCGGGATTCCGCGATTCGCGTCAAGTCTGATGCCCATTGTTTGACGTTGAACATCAGATTGTTCTGCACATCTTGCTCCGTTTGTAGGGGCTGAAAAATAAATGAATTAGTCTAAAACAATTCGAAGATGAATCTTGAAATAGAAAATGTAAAGAAAACTTTTGGTGATAAAGTGGCTGTCAATGTAGAAAAGTTTCTGGTCCATTCCGGAGAGATTGTCGGACTTGTAGGCAATAACGGAGCGGGCAAAACCACACTGTTCCGCATTATTCTTGATTTGCTTTTGCCCGACACGGGAAGTGTGACGGTGAATGGAAATCTGAAAACATGTTCGCTATGTACGGAGAATACAAACTTCGCTTCCGGACAACTTCATGAGGGTGAATATGTTTCATACACGACATCCAAGTGTGAAGACTGGAAGGCATTTACCGGAGCTTACATCGACAGTGGTTTTCTCATTGACTATCTTACTCCGGATGAGTATTTTTCTTTTATTGGAAAAGTCAATGGCATGTCGAAAGAGGATACAGAGTCGAGGCTCATGAGATTTGAAAATTTCATGAATGGGGAAGTAGTGGGACAGAACACGCTGATAAGGAACCTCTCTGCCGGCAACAAGCAGAAAGTGGGAATTATCGGTGCCATGTTGAACAATCCACAGTTGCTTATCCTTGACGAGCCTTTCAACTTTCTTGATCCGAGCAGTCAGATTGCCATGAAGAACCTTCTGGAGAGCTACAATCGGGAGACGGGAGCTACTATATTGGTTTCGAGTCATAACCTTACGCATACTTTTGATATTTGCACCCGTATTACTTTGCTTGAACACGGTGTCATACTGAAAGACTATGACAAGAGTTATGCCGATTTGACTTTTGAAATCGAGAATTATTTCAAAGGCAATGTCTGAGCGGATTGGCTTTTGAAGAGGGTGGGGATGTCGTGTTCTTGTTGGTTTCATGGATGGATGAGGCTGTCAGCCGACATCTTCTTGCCTTTATTCATATAGTCTTGCAAATATTATTCATTCACTATCCCCGAGAACGATGAAACACTTTTTCTTCTTAATATTTATTCTGTGTCTGCTCGTTTCGTGCCGGTCGTCCGATTCCTCTATGAAGTCTGTCGATTATCGGCAGCTTGCACGTGCCGGACTGCGCCTTGGCTTTGATATAGAACCCAAAGACGACTGGAATTTGTTCATGGAGTCGGCTTCATGGATAGGGACTCCCTATCGTTCCGGAGGCAACGGCAGGAGTGGGGTTGATTGTTCCGGACTGAACATAGCCATATACAACCATGTGTATGGCAAGAAACTCAACCGAAAGAGTCTTGATCAGAAAGAGAAAGACTGTAAACGTATCAGTCGGAGTGAACTTCGTAGCGGTGACCTTGTCTTCTTCTCCACAGGCAATTCAAGGAAGAAGGTCGGGCATACCGGCATATACCTCAAAGATGGAAAGTTTATTCATGCCAGTTCTTCGCGTGGAGTCATTGTCAGTAGTCTGGACGAGGATTACTATCGTAAACATTGGATTTGTGGAGGAAGAGTGAAACAGTGATTCTGGATTAATACTTTCTTTTTTCCCTCATTTGCGTTTTTAATCTTTTTAATTCCTTATTATAAAAAATGTCTGTACAAGTTAAAATAGAGCCAAGCTGGAAAGAGCGGTTGCAAGAGGAGTTTGACAAACCCTATTTTGAGAATCTTATCGCTTTTGTCAAGCAGGAATATCGTTCATGCCGTGTGTTTCCGCCCGGTAATCTTATTTTCAATGCTTTCAATCTGTGTCCTTTCGACAAGGTGAAGGTGGTGTTGATAGGGCAGGACCCTTATCATGAGTTTGGACAGGCTCATGGGTTGTGTTTTTCTGTCAATGATGGAGTGCCTTTCCCGCCTTCACTGGTGAATATCTTCAAGGAGATAAACACGGACACCGGCGCACCGGTGCCCCAGAGCGGCAATCTGACCCGTTGGGCGGAGCAGGGTGTTCTTCTTTTGAATGCCACACTGACGGTTCGGGAACATGCGGCAGGCTCACACCAGCGTCGCGGATGGGAAGATTTCACTGATGCTGTCATACGCATATTGAGCCGTGAGCGTGACGGACTTGTGTTCATCTTGTGGGGTAGTTATGCACAGAGCAAGAGCTATCTGATTGACAGCAGCAGACATCTTATATTACGTTCCGCTCATCCGTCGCCGTTGTCAGCCTATCGCGGATTTTTCGGTAATCACCATTTCAGCCAGACCAACAGTTATCTTGCGCAGCATGGCAAGACTCCCATAGTTTGGTGATGCGTACATGTAAATTAAACGGATAGATATATGATAAAGACTTTGATTTTTGACCTTGGTGGTGTGGTCATCACTCTTGACCCCGATGAGGCCATGCGACGTTTTGAGCACCTCGGCATCAAGGATGCCCGTCAGCAGATGGGAGTATATGGACAGACCGGCATATTCCTTCAAGTGGAGAACGGTTCCATCAGTGCCGATGAATTTTGTCGTCAGCTTGCCGTGCAGGCAGGATTGCCGCATTGCAGTTACGAACAGGCTCAATGGGCTTGGCTTGGATTTGTGAAGGAAGTTCCTCGGCTGCGTCTGGAGAATCTGCTTGCCTTGAAGAAACAATATAATGTTCTTTTGTTGAGCAACACGAATCCGTTCATTATGGATTGGGCGAGGAGTGAGGCTTTCAGTGGTGACGGACACTCCATCGAGCATTATTTCCATCGCACCTTTTGCAGCTACGAGTTGAACGACTATAAACCTTCTGCCTCCATTTTCCGTAAAGTGCTTGCTGAGATGGGGCTTGAAGCAGATGAATGTGTGTTTGTGGATGACGGAATGAAAAATGTGGAGGCATCTGAAAGCGTAGGTATGCATGGGCTTCTTGTGGCAAAAGATTCAGATTGGATGGATGATTTGCAGAAGATTCTGGATGTTTAGGGAACCGATTCTATTTATTCATAAGACTGATTAAAATTCGTCTTTCGGATTATTCTGATTTACTCATATCGAAACATTATATTACCATGACAAAACAAGAGGACAAAGACAAGCAGGGAGAGGATGCGGAGAAGAAGTCTGCAAAGAGCACTTCCAAGAAGAAACAGGCAAAAAAGAGGATTCCTTATCTGTGTTGTCCGGAGGGTCTGGATTTGAAGACTTGGCAGATACAGCTGAGAAGACAGGCGGCAAGGGATGAGAAACTTTCAATAAAGTGTGTGGATGAGGAACGGTTTCCGGGAGAATATTCAGTCCTGAACCCCAAGACACGGCAAGAGTATAAGGTGGTGTACCGTGGGGCGCAGAGTACATGGAACTTCTGTTCTTGTTTGGACTTCAAGACTTCCTGCATAGGTACCTGCAAACACATCGAGGCTGTCAAGAGATGGCTGGGTAGTCGTCATCGTGTACACAGAGAAATTCCTTCATATACATCGGTCTATCTTGACTATAACGGTGAACGGAGAGTCCGCATACGTATTGGATGTGACAATGAGGAAGAGTTCAGAAAGCTGGCAATCGAATATTTTGATGACGATTTTGTGCTGAAGCAGAGTTCATTTGCTCTTTTCGATGAGTTTCTCAGGAAGGCGCGTGCCATTGACGATACATTCCGCTGCTATAAGGATGCCTTGCGTTTTGTTCTTGAACGCAGAGAACGGGTGAATCGTGAAAAATGGGTTGACTCACTTACAGAACAAGACTTCAAAGACCTGCTTCATGTAAATCTTTATCCCTATCAGGAAGAAGGCATACGCTTTGCAGCCAAGGCGGGACGCGCCATTATAGCAGATGAGATGGGATTGGGCAAGACTGTGCAAGCCATCGGAACGGCGGAATTGCTTCGTAGGCGAGGACTGGTAGCTTCTGTACTCATTCTTTGTCCTACTTCGCTTAAATACCAGTGGAAACGTGAGATAGAACGCTTCACCGGACAGGCTGTGCATGTCATTGAAGGCGACCATTTGAAGAGACGCACCCAGTATGCTCTCGATGTACCATACAAAATCATATCATACAATGCCGTGAGCAATGACGTGCAGGTGTTCGGGCGCATACAGACCGATATGCTTGTCATTGACGAAGTGCAGCGTCTGAAGAACTGGAACACACGGATTTCTGTGGCTGCCCGTAGAATAGACTCCGACTATACGATGGTGCTTTCCGGCACTCCGTTGGAGAATCGTCTGGAGGAGCTTTATTCTGTCATGGAATTTGTGGACAACTTCTGCCTTGCGCCGTACTATCAGTTCCGCAATCGCTATATCATGACGGATGAGAAAGGAGCGACATTGGGATACCGCAACCTTAACGAGATTGGCGAAAGGTTGCGCCCGTATCTTGTCCGCCGCAGAAAGGCTACTGTCAAGTTACAGATGCCCGCTCGGCAGGATAAGAACCTCATGGTGCCTATGACTAATGAGCAGATGGCAATTCATAATGAATATCGTGGTTACGTGTCGAACATCTTGCATAAATGGGAACGTATGCATTTCCTTTCAGAGACCGACAGGAATCGGCTTATGCTCCTGCTTTCCCAAATGCGGATGGTGTGCGACAGCACCTATATTCTTGATCAGAGAAGCCGGTATGATACGAAAGTGGGCGAGGTGATGAACATCATATCCAATGTCGTGGAAAGCGGCGACGAGAAGATTGTGGTCTTCAGCCAGTGGGAGCGGATGACTCGGTTGATAGCTTCGGATATGGATAGTGCAGGCATTCGCTATGAATATCTGCATGGAGGTATTCCTTCAGTGCGTCGGAAAGACATGGTCAATAATTTCATGGACAATCCGGAGTGCCGCGTGTTCCTATCTACCGATGCCGGCAGCACAGGACTGAATCTTCAGTCCGCTTCCATTGTCATCAATATGGATCTTCCGTGGAATCCGGCTGTGCTTGAACAGCGTATCGCCCGTATCTATCGTATCGGACAGCAGAAAAACATTCAGGTCATCAACCTTGTGTCGGCAGGTACTTTCGAGGAGGACATGCTTGGCAAACTACGCTTCAAGTCCTCCATGTTCGAAGGAGTGCTTGACGGAGGGGAAGATACCATCTTTGCGAGTGAGAGCAGATTCCAGAAGATGATGGAAGAGCTGAGAGAGACGATGAATGTGCAGGAAGATACTCGTGCCGAAGGAGAGACCATAGGTATCAATGAAGAAGAGCCTGTAGCACCGGAGTCAGAACACGATACTGTGATTTCGGAACTGGAGGATATAGAGGTGAGTAACCCTGAAGAGGCTACGACAGCTTTCGACATGGAAGATGGCGGGAAGCCGGAAGCGGAAGTGTCGGAGCAGAAGCGTCAACCTGTACATCCGAACCAACTGATAGAGCAGGGCATATCTTTCTTTGCCGGACTTGCCGAGACTTTGAAATCTCCGGAAGCCACCAAGCAGCTTGTTGACAATATCGTGGAGAAGAACCCGGATACGGGTGAGACTCATATCCGGATTCCTGTTCCGGATAAAAATACTGTAGTGCAGTTGTTTGACCTTGTAGGCAAACTATTTGCTTCAAAGTGAGAAGTTCATCCATAAGTATTTTGGTGATGATTTGCAGCTAACATTATTGCAAATATTCCTGTTAGATAATTATTAGAACAAACTGTTCGGTTCCCCATAAGGATTTGTCTTTATGGGGAACTTTTTTTGTGGATATATTCTTGTTCTTGATTCCTGTTGAAGTGGATGTGCTTGACAAAGTGCTTATGCTTAATGACTAAAGAAGCTGTATTAAATTGATTACGAAAAATGATTATAGACCGTCTTTCGGTAAGCTGAAATTGCCGGTAAAATAAGAATAGCAGTGCAGAGATAAGTTGAAAATTGTGCGGCGAGGAATTGAAAACAGTGCGCTGAAAACTCTAATCAGCAGTGCCGTTTACATAATCGGCAGTGCAGTTTACATAATCAGCAGTGCCGTTTTTATAATCGGCAGTGCCGATTAAAGTTTTTAGCGCACAGTTTTCAATTTCTCTTGGCACATACAATATGTTTTCAGCGCATTGTCCGTATATAATATTAATGCTTCGCTTTCGCTAAATAGATGTTTACTTACCCCATTGAAAATCTATGTAATTATTCTGCTATTACTCTAAACATGGATTTAGAGAGCCTTTCTGGTTGTTTTCTCCGAGTCTCGTCACACAGCCGATATATCTCATCTTGAAAAGACTATGGTTGAGAATCATAGCATTAACACCCAATACGGTAACTTAGGGGAGGTGCCTATATACCTCACCTTGTAAAGACTATGAAGCGGATGTATAGCACTGACACCC
>JAJPZU010000140.1 GCA_021204165.1 Prevotellaceae bacterium | reverse complement strand
ATTTCTTCATTTCCATCCCCATTCTCCTGTTTAGAACATGAAACCGATTCCGAGGCTCGCCTCATGATATTTGAAGCTGACGGTCTGGTATCCCACCGACAGGGCGAACTTGCCGAAACGTCCTATCGCGCCTATTTCGCCGGCGATGCCCGAAGCCGAATGGTCGGTGTTCTTCACAAGCTCCCCGTCGATGGTCTCCCACGCAAGCGTGCGGCTTCCGTAGCCGGCGCCGACATACATGTACAGCGGCCCGGCAAGACGGCGGAGGTAGCCCGCGGTCACCGACATGCGCGACTTGCTTGTCGCCCCTTCCTTATAGTAGGGAAGCCCCGTGCCACCGGACGTCAGACCGCCCGTGTCGTCGCACTCAAGGTCTGTGGATGCAGAGCCGAAGTCGCTGCGGAAGCGAAGGTACGCGCCGTTGGCCTCCACCATGCCCACCATCGCGCCGAAAGACAGCTGCGAAGGGTGCCAGCCGGCCTCCAGCATGACGAGCGTGCGGCGGCCCTCTGCCGGAGGAAGTGAGGAGAGGAGCGGCAGCCACACGTTGGCGTCGCTCTCAACGGTCACATCCACCGTAGTGTCCTTGGGGAAATAGTTCTCCTTCTCCACACGTATCTGATACGTTCCGAGGCTCACGCGACCGCTCGCATAGTCCGTCTGCCCCACCTTCTCGCCGTTGACGGACACGTCCGCCCCCGTCGGATATGAAGCCACCGTGATGAAGCCGAACTGACGTCTGAGCTTCACGGTCACCACCTTGGGCTTGTCATCCGTAAATGTCTCGCTGCCGACAAACGTCTCGTAGCCCGGCACCTCCACCCTGTAGGCATGTTCGCCCTTCTCTATGCCGACACTGAAAGAGCCGTCCTCATTCCTCGTCACCTCGCTCTCGTCCACATAGACTTTCGCCTCGCCGCCCGTACCTTCCGGCAGTATGTTGAACGCGAGGAATGTCCCCCCCCTCGTTCTTCAGCACCATTGAATACACCGTGGCGGCCTCCGCCCTTTCCGGAAGCGTGTAGCGAAGCTCCGGCACACTCCTGTGCTTGAACTTGAGTCCGGACAGCCCTTTCGGCACGAACACCCATATCTCACCCGTCTCTTTGAAGTGGCCCATGTCGATATGCTCAATCCTGTAGCCGTCCCCGCTTTTTATCACAAGGTCCTCCAGCGTGGTGTGGATTCTGAGGAGCGCGCATTTCTCGCCGTCCTCATCCTCATGCCCGTCTGTCATCTGGGCGGTCAGGTCGTCGCCCAGTTTTGTGAAGCTTTCCACTTTGAATCCTTTTTGTGCCTGCGCCATCATCTGCACCGCCCCGAGCAGCAGAAGAAGCGCCGCACACAATTTCCCTTTGATTTGCATGTTGTACATTTATTTATTATGTTAGTATTTCCGCGGTACATATCCTACTCCCAGGTGAAGTCGTTAAGGCTGATTCGTCCGTCGGCCTTGAAGCGGGAGTCTTTCTCCGGCTGCCATGCGCGCACATTGATTATCGGCCTCTGCGGGTCTTCTATGTCAAGAAGCAGAAACAGATAGCCCGTGTCGCTGTATGTCTGCGAGAAGTAGTCCTGCTTGATCTGTATCGTATATAAATGATTGTTGCCCCGGATGGAGTTTGCACTGGTTACGGTCTTGTCCGCAAAACGGATATTTATGTATTCGTTGCTGTCGAAGCAGCGTGCAAGATTGTTCATGTATTCGTTCTTTGTCAGTCTGGTATAGCGCACCTCATCCTCCTTGATGCGCATCTTCGCCATGTCCGTATAATTGTCGGCCTTCTTCAGCACCGAGCCGACGATGATGAGGGCGTCGCTGGAGAAGATACTTTCTATATAGTCCATTCTCTTCAGTGCGAATGCCGTCTTGTAGCGTTCAAGGAAGTTGACGATGACCTGCTTGGCGTCATTGTCATAGTACTTGTCATTCTTGTTGTTCAGGATTTCGTCTGCATACCGGTCATCAAGCGCGAAGGCCACCTCCGTGACTTTCCCCTCCGGATTGAGATGGAACACCACGTCCTCCGTGAACTTGCGCGCGGAGCTCTTGAAGGAGAAGCTCATGGGGAAGCTGCGGCAGGTGATGTCGTCGCAGCAGCGCAGGAACTGCACGTCCGGCGCGTTCAGCAGCCGGGCGGAACCGTAGTTTATCAGCTTGTTGAACATGTCGAAGCCCTCCGGCGTACACAGCTTTGCCGCGGCGGAATAGTTACGGTTGCGGATGATGACCTCCATCTGCCTCATCGTTTCAAGAAAAGGGGCGGCCTCGGCCTCGCCAAGAGGCACAACCGGGAACTTCCCCTCCGAGACGGACGACAGCCTCGTCTCCGCATCCGCCGCCTCCTGCGGCGCCGCCTTGGCCACAAGGCTCCTGTTCTCCCTGTAGTCCACCACCCTGCACGGCGACACAATCTGCCGGACATCCGCGTCCGCGATGTCAATCTTGTTGATGTCCCCGCTGAAATAGCCCACGTTGACACGGAAGTTGTCATTCGGACGCTTCCTGAACTTCTTCGGGACGATGACATAGCCCTTACCGCCGTTTGTCACACACACATCGGAGGCAGTCCCGTTCACCTCGTATGAATAGCTCAGATTACCGGCGGGCATGCCCTTGTATCTGAACATCACGGTTATGATCTCATTGTCACCGTCCTCATACATGTCCACCTCCTCAACGGCAATGTCCTTGGCAATCGCACTCTTCTCGTCGTTGATATAGTCGCCCGCATTCTTTTTCTGGGAGAAGCCTATCGGCACATCCACCGTCCCGTCGCACGTGCTGACCAGCATTTCCGCTATATGCAGCTTGTCAAACGTCTCATCGAGACGTCCCGCCGCTTTTGCGGCATTAGCCTCCTCAAGGCACACCAGCGCCCTGTTCTTGCGCTCCTCATACTGCCTCTTCAGCTCATCGCGATGGATATACACCACGACCCTCGCCTTCGGAGCCTCCGACAAGGTGAGCTGCTTCAGATTGTTCAGTGTGCTTCTTGAATAGGACGTCACGATATGCTCCATCCGGTCTTTCACCTGAATATCCGTCCCGCTCGTCTCCTGAGTGACTTTATAGTTGAAGTCCGTCTTTATGGTAGTCGAAATCATTCCGCTGAGATTCGACTTGGCTTCATCCAGCGCCTCCTTCTCTGTCCTGCCGTTTCCCACTCCATAAAGATAGTTCTGGTCAGACCGTATCCTCTCCCACTCAGCCTTTACATCTTTCACGCTTGAAAAACCTTGTGCATGACACCCAACCGCCAAAGTGACAAGCCACACGATTAGCAAAATCTTTTTCATATATACTGATAAAAAAATAATATTGAATCCCTTGATTGCTGTCATCCGCACACACAGGTTGATGTACCGTTTGTTTATACTCTCCAATAGACTAATACGGGATGACTTGAAATACAAATTTACATTTTCACTTTAAATTACATCCTTGCGCACCCTGTTTTTGCAGCCTTTTTAACTTTATTTATGTAAAACAACCCTTAAAACCGTTTCTTATGTATAATATTGATTAACACACAGGCAAGAAGTCATCCTTTTTCAGCCCGTTCAAGCATGATGAAGCCCCCGCCCCGACATCATGGGGACAGACTGCATGAAGCGGATGACCGCCGTCCCGCCGGCATACAGAAGACGGGGCTGGACCTGTCCCGAGGACTGCACAGGCGCAGCCCCTCCCGGACATGAAAGCCGCAGCGCAATCCGCCGGCAGCTCCATGCACACAGGGCTGAAGACGGCCCCATAAAAAATTTTTGACATCGTTTTTTTGAGGGGATATGATTTATGAGCAATGGCAATGTATATATACCGAAAATAAGCGCGTAAAAGACTGTATTACACAGCATCAATTACATGTTTCTTGAACAGATAATGATATATAGTGATACCCTGTTGTCGTTTTCTCTCAGAAAGTTCCAAACCGGATGTTACTTATTTCGCATTTCACGGTATTTTTTAGGAGACATGCCGAGATGGGTCTTCACATATTTCCCGAAAAAAGAGGGATTGGGGAACTTGAAATAGTTGGATATCTCCTTTATCGACATGTCGGAGTTCTTCAACTTATATTTTATCAGCTCCGTGACATGTGCCTGTATTATCTCCAGAGGTACCTTTCCGCTTACATTCTTTACGATTTTTGACAAATACTTGGGCGAGTAATAGAGGAGGTCTGCATAGTATGACACAGAACGATGGGTTCCGTCGTCCGTCGCCACCTTTTCGATGAACTTTTTGAAAATGTAGTCGGACTGTTTGAGGTCGTTATTGGCGGCTCTGTCGCTGTCGGGAATCCAGCTGTTTATCTCGCGCAGTATTTCGCAGAACATGGCATAGAAGATGTGCCGTATGATTTCCCTGTTGTATTCGTTGCTCTCTTCCTTTATCTTGGCATCCAGCAGTTGAGAATAAAGATCAAACATGAGATGCTTGTTCTGGTCTGCATGTCTGATGGGATTGCAATAGATATACACTGCAATGTCCCAAAGATCTCTCTGAAACTTGAATATGTTTCTTGTGAAATTAGGCGAGAAGACGGTGATATCTACAACAAAATCCTCTGAGCTTTGGATGTTCTTGAGCAGCGTGTTTGGCAGAATCATGGCAAGATTCCCTTTCTCCCAGTTATAGACCTTGTCGTTCAGTTCTATCTGCATGTGTCCGCCGGAACAGAAAGCGATGATGAGACAGTCCAGTCTGACCGTCTCGTCGTCATAGGGCATACGCTTCAGATTTTTAATGATTACAAAGTCGTCGTCTTTGTAATTTGGGTTGTATTTGAAGGAGTTGAAATCTTTTATGCCGATATTTCTATAATATTCATTTTTCATATCCTTTTTTTCTTTTTTCAGTTGCAAAAATGCTAAATAATTATAGAATAATTGTTGTCCATTCTTCTTCTTTTCTGTTCGGAAAGCCCGCTGTGTGCGTTATAACAACATATAAAATTTGCAAAAAGGAAAAATAGAACATTTTGTGAAGAATATGTGACATTGTTGGCAGTTTTTTTTCTTCTATCTTTGCATTGTTTTTTTACAAATATACTATTTATGAGAACAGCAAACGGAAAAATTTTGCAGCTTATCGGATTAATCGGCTGCACTTTTTGGATGACTTCCTGCAAGCAAGAACAAGCAGGAGGACAGATGGGCGCAAGTTATGCAACGATGAAAATTGAAACAGCGGATAAGGAATTGACTACTTCTTATTCTGCAACTATACGTGGACGACAGGATATAAACATCCTGCCTCAGGTGTCTGGTACAATCGAAAGAGTTTGTATTGCAGAAGGCGATAAGGTGAAAAAGGGACAGCTTCTTTTTGTCATCGATCAGGTTCCGTACAGAGCTGCTCTCCAGACCGCAGAGGCCAACGTGGAGGCTGCCAAGGCAGGACTTGCCACAGCAGAGCTTAGCTATAACAGCAGCAAGGAGCTGTATGCGAAGAAGGTAATCTCTGAATACAGCTTGAAAAGCAGTGAGAATGCTTATCTTACGGCCAAGGCACAGCTTGCTCAGGCTAAAGCACAGGAAGTGAATGCACGCAACAGCTTGTCATATACGGAAGTGAAGAGTCCGAGCGAAGGTGTTGTCGGCATGTTGCCTTATCGTGTGGGCGCACTTGTAGGCCCATCTATTCAGGAACCTTTGACTGTCGTTTCTGACAACAGCGATATGTTTGTATATTTTTCTATGACGGAGAACCAGCTTCTCAACATGACTCGCGAGTATGGCAGCATGGAAGAGGCTGTAGAGAAGATGCCGGCAGTGAAGTTGCAGTTGAACGACGGTTCTATGTATCCGGAGCTTGGCAAGATTGAGTCTATCAGCGGTGTCATCGACCGCCAGACGGGTGCGGTAGGTGTGCGTGCCGTATTCCCTAACGCTTCTCGCCTTCTTCACAGCGGTGCTTCCGGCAATGTCATTATCCCGGAAGTTTATAAGAACTGTATTATCATTCCTCAGACAGCAACCGTACAGATTCAGGACAAGATTCAGGTATGGAAAGTCGTTGACGGAAAGGCTGTAACAGGCATCATAAAGGTGGCTCCTACAAGTGACGGACGGGAATATGTGGTTCTTGACGGTCTGAAGAAAGGTGAGGAAATCGTCAAAGAAGGCGCAGGTCTTGTACGTCCGGGACAGCAAATAAAATAAAAGGTTTAATAATTGAGTAATAATTAAAAAAGTGGGGTGTATGTGGAGCAGAAGTTTCACAGACTTTATGGTTTGAGAAATACACAGACTTTTTAATTAACTGAAAGATGAAAGGAAATATATTTATCAAACGCTCCGTAATGGCGATGTCCATTTCGTTGCTTATATTGATTGTCGGTATGATTTCACTTGCCACGTTGCCGGTGGAACAGTATCCCGACATTGCACCTCCAACGGTGCGAGTGTCAGCGGACTATACAGGTGCCAATGCTGAGGCTGTGATGAACTCTGTGGTGATGCCTTTGGAGGAAAGTATCAACGGTGTTGAGAACATGATGTACATCACTTCAACGGCAACAAACTCGGGTTCGGCAGACATACGGGTCTATTTCAAGCAGGGTACCGACCCGGACATGGCGGCTGTCAACGTGCAGAACCGTGTGTCGAAGGCACAGGGTGTGTTGCCGGCTGAAGTTACCAAGATTGGTGTGACCACGAATAAAAGTCAGAACTCGTTCCTCCAGATTAACTCTCTCGTGAGCGACAACCCTGACTATGACGAGTCGTTCCTTGCAAACTACCTTGACATTAATGTCGTGCCGGAAATCAAGCGTATTGAGGGTGTGGGCGATATAATGGCATTCGGTGATACATACAGTATGCGTATATGGATGAAGCCGGAACTGATGGCGCAGTACGGACTTGTTCCTTCTGACGTGACAGCCGTTCTCGACGAACAGAACATTGAGGCTCCTACAGGTGCACTGGGTGAGAACTCCAAGAACACCTATCAGCTGACAATGAAGTACAAGGGATGTCTGAAAGAGGTGGAAGAGTTCGAGAACATTGTGATTCGCTCCAATGCAGACGGACGCGTACTCCGGTTGAAAGACGTGGCAGATGTGGAGTTGGGAAGACTTTCCTATAGCTTCCGCGGAGAGAATGACGGAAAGCCGGGTGTGGCATTCCTTGTGTACCAAGTAGCCGGAGCAAACGCAACAGAGGTGAACAACCTCATTACTGCAAAGCTGGAGGAGTTGTCAAAGGATCTTCCTGAAGGTGTACATTTCACAAAGGTGATGTCCTCAAACGACTTCCTTTACGCATCAATCCACAATGTGGTGGAAACTCTTGTCATAGCAATTTTCCTTGTGATTCTTGTGGTGTATTTCTTCCTTCAGGATTTCAAGGCTACTCTTATTCCGTCAATATCCATCATCGTTTCGTTGGTCGGAACATTCGCCTGCTTGCAGCTGGCGGGATTCACCATCAACATTCTTACCTTGTTTGCTCTTGTGCTTGCCATCGGTGCTGTGGTGGACGATGCCATTGTCGTGGTTGAGGCAGTGCAGGCAAAGTTCGATGAAGGTTACAAGTCGCCTTATCTCGCTACTAAGGATGCGCTCGGTGAAGTAACAATGGCGGTTATCTCATGTACCTGCGTGTTCATGGCGGTGTTTATTCCTGTGACATTCATGGGCGGAACATCAGGTGTCTTCTATACTCAGTTCGGTGTCACAATGGCAACCTCTGTAGGTTTGTCATGTATTTGTGCGCTTACGCTTTGTCCGGCACTTTGTGCATTGCTTATGCGTGCTTCAGACGGAAACAAGAGCGCGAAAAGCTTCAACGGACGTGTACGTGCGGCATACAATGCTTCTTACAGTGCCATGCTCCGCAAGTATGAGGTGGGTGTGAAGTTCTTCATCGGACACCGCTGGATGGTATGGCTCGGTACAGCAGCAGCTGTGGCTTTGCTCGCATTCTTCATGATGACGACGAAAACCGGTCTGGTGCCTCAGGAAGACCAAGGTGTGATTATGGCGAACATCAGTATTTCTCCGGGTTCTACACTTGTCGAGACAAACAAGGTGATGGACAAGGTGAAGGCAATTGCCGCTGAAGAGGAAGACATTCAGACTTATCAGACTGTGGCCGGATATGGCTTCATTTCCGGACAGGGTACTTCTTACGGTACGGGTATCATCCGTCTCAAGAACTGGAGTGAACGTAAGGGAAAGGCGCATTCTGCCAATGCTGTCATGGCGCGTCTGAATGCCAAGTTCGCCCAGATAAAGGAGGCGCAGATATTCTGCTTCCAGCCGGGTATGATTCTGGGATACGGTATGGGTAACTCCATTGAGTTGAACTTGCAGGATAAGACCGGCGGTGACAAGGCTGTGTTCTATCAGAATACCATGCAGTTCCTTGGTGCTTTGAACCAGCGTCCGGAGGTGGCAATGGCATATACATCGTATGCAATGAACTTCCCTCAGATTGCAGTGGATGTGGATGCTGCCAAGTGTAAGCGTGCAGGTATCTCTCCGGCAGACGTATTGTCAACACTTGGTGCATACTGCGGTGGTGCATACGTGTCAAACTTCAACAAGTTCGGTAAGGTCTATCGTGTAATGTTGCAGGCTTCTCCTGAATATCGTCTCGATGAACATTCGATACATAATATGTATGTCCGCAACGGTTCGGAGATGGCTCCAATCAGTGAGTTCGTGACATTGAAAAGAGTGCAGGGACCGGAGTTGGCAAACCGCTTCAACCTCTACAGTTCTATCACTGTGCAGGTGAACCCTGCTGACGGTTATTCAACCGGTGAGGTGCAGAAAGTCATTGAGGAAGTTTCCGCACAGACGCTGCCTCAGGGCTATGGCTATGAGTACGGTGGTATGGCGCGTGAAGAGCAGGAAAGTGGCGGATGGAAGACACTCTTCATTTATGGTGTCTGCATCGTGCTCATCTATCTTATTCTTGCTTCACTCTATGAAAGTTTCTTCGTTCCGTTTGCCGTAATTCTCTCTGTGCCATTCGGACTCATGGGTAGTTTCTTGTTCGCAAAGCTTTTCGGACTGGAGAACAACATTTACCTTCAGACCGGTGTGATTATGCTTATCGGTTTGCTGTCAAAGACTGCCATCCTTATCACAGAGTTCGCAATAGAGCGTCGTCGTAAGGGAATGAGCGTGGTAGAATCTGCATTCTCTGCCGCTCAGGCACGTTTGCGTCCTATCCTCATGACTGTGCTCACGATGATTTTCGGTATGATTCCTTTGATGTTCTCTACCGGAGCCGGAGCCAACGGTAACAGTTCCCTCGGAACAGGTGTTGTCGGCGGTATGGCCATCGGTACTCTTGCCCTCCTCTTTGTGGTTCCTGCATTCTATATCATATTTGAATATTGGCATGAGCGTTTCCGCAAGGAGAAGTTTGAAGAGGACTTCCAGACTATGCGTGTGGAGGAACGTAGAGAACAAATACGTAAGAATAAATTAGAGAACAAAAAACAGGACTAAGAATATGAAGAAATCTATTATGCCAATCATAGCAACTGTTCTTTTCAGCAGTTGTGGCATATATACAAAATATCAACCAGAGACTTCTGTGGCTGACGACCTCTATGGTGACAAGCAGCACCTTTCGCAAGCGGAAGGTGTGCAGATGGCATCGGAGGCAGAAGACACGAACAGCCTTGGATATATGGACTGGCATGAGCTTTTTACAGACCCGAAGCTTCAGGCTCTTATCGAACAAGCTTTACAGAATAACACCGACTATCTGACAGCTCAACTGCGTGTGGAAGAAGCAGAAGCTTCTTTGCTTGCAGCCAAGCTTACCTATCTGCCTTCATTTGCTTTTACGCCAAGTGGAACTGTCAGCAGCTTCGATGGCAACAAGGCTACTCAGACATATTCAATTCCTATTACAGCAAGTTGGGAATTAGATGCCTTCGGAAAAATCCGCAACGCAAAGATGCAGTCTAAAGCTGTGCTTGCCCAGAACAAGGATTATCAGCAGGCAGTACGCACACAGCTGATTTCCGGAGTGGCAAATATATATTACACTCTTCTCATGCTCGATGAGCAGCTTTCTATCTCCCAGCAGACAGCCGACGCTTGGAAAGAGACTGTTGCCTCTACACGTGCGTTGATGGAAGCAGGTATGGCTAACGAGGCTGCCGTTTCACAGATGGAAGCTGCATATTATAATGTACAGACTTCTGTGCTCTCCTTGAAGGAACAAATCAACCAGACGGAGAACAGTCTGGCTCTGCTGCTTGCCGAGACTCCTCGCAAATATGAGCGCGGTACTTTGGCAGCACAGAAGTTCCCGAACAATTTCACGGTGGGAGTGCCTGTCGAAATGCTGTCTTGCCGTCCGGATGTACGTATGGCAGAACGTGCGCTTGAACGCGCTTTTTATACTACCAACGCAGCACGATCGGCATTCTATCCAAACATCACCCTCAGCGGCAGTGCAGGATGGACAAATTCTGCCGACATGATTATCAATCCGGGAAAATTCCTTGCATCTGCTGTCGCATCACTCACCCAGCCGCTCTTTGCACAAGGCAAGCTCACAGCACAGCTGAAGATAGCTAAGGCACAGCAGGAAGAGGCATCGCTTTCTTTCCAGCAGACATTGCTGAAAGCCGGTTCCGAAGTAAATGATGCGCTTATGGCTTATCAGACAAGCCGCGACAAGAAGGTGATGATTGAAAAGCAGGTAGAGTCATTACAGACGGCTCTCTACAGCACAGAACTTCTCATGGAGCATGGTACGACCACTTATCTGGATGTTTTGACAGCTCGTCAGAGTCTGCTCAGTGCACAGCTGTCACAGACAGCTAACCGAGTGACCGAGATTCAGAGCATCATCACTCTCTACAGTGCTCTTGGAGGAGGACGGATGTAAGAATCCATGAACATGGCATAGCACTGTAAAATAGGATATTTACTATTTACGGAGCACGATATGAATGCGTTTGTCAGGGTCTGTCCGGAGACGGATATAACCCGACAAACGCTTTTTTTGTTCCTTTTCGCAAATAATGTCGCACAAAGGTACAAAAGAAACATTTTTGACTCCTTTTGTGTTATTAAAAACACGAAAAAACTTATGGAATGAAATTTTAAATATTATATTTGCAGCATATTAACCAATAAAATCGTGATATTATGGACAAAGGAGTAATTGGAACAAATGCCGGTAAGTTGTGGAGACTTATGGATGAGAATCATGACAGCCAATATTGGACATGTGAGCGTCTTCGTCAGGCATCCGGTCTTACAGAACCGGATTTCTATGCTGCTGTAGGATGGCTGGCCAGAGAAAATAAAATTGAGCTGGATACAGATGCAGGCACGGGAAAGAAACAGCTCTATTTGAACGTATGTTATTATTTTTAAGTTGAAAGAAACAGAGGTATATCTTGCCTGACCATACATAAACAGTTTTGATAGTCAGACACCCTATCCCCCTTGGTGACAAGCAGAAGAGAGTCGTACCGGTATTTGCTTCGGGCAAATACCGGTACGATTTTTCTTGTTTCATGCTGCTTCCGATGCCATGTAGCGTCCGGAAGCCGTTTTTGTTTTATTCGAGAAGCAGTCATGGTAAGTGTACTCGTCATCTACTCCCCCGCATCTTTCTTTTGCAGATGTCTTCACAGATTCCTCCATGCGTCAGGCGGATGAATCTGTCGAATACATTCACAAAATCCCCTTCCATAAACGCACCCCCTCAAACAACCGAATGTGCCGCCAATAAAACCATTTCTAAAGAAAAATCCCTAACTTTGCCGAAGAAACATTCTTCATATTCAGGAACACAAAGATGAACATTCCAAATATCAAAAACATCATGCTCATCACGGCAATGCTTTGGCTGCCAATACATGTTTCCGCACAGCAGCCAAGCCGCACGGCACAAAGCATGAAAAAACAAGGATATGTGGATGTGACGGACTATGACTCCACCATCCATGTCAGCCTCATGTATTCACGTCTGGACAACTTCACGGGCAAGGTCTTATATACAGACCTCAAGGAGGCATACCTGCATCCGATGGCCGCCGAAGCCCTTGCCAAGGCGCAGAAAGAACTGAAAAGGAGGCATCCGCAGTGGAGTCTTATCGTATATGACGCTGCACGTCCGATGTCCATACAGCAAAAAATGTGGGATGTGGTCAAAGGCACTTCCAAGAATATCTATGTAAGCAACCCTGCCAACGGAGGAGGGCTGCACAACTACGGTTTCGCCGTGGATATAAGCATCTGCGATGAAAACGGAGACAGCATTCCCATGGGAACTCCTGTTGACTACATGGGACGCGCCGCACATCCCGAATACGAAGAAGAAATGCTGAGGACCGGAATGCTGACCCAAGAGGCGGCGGACAACCGGAGGCTGCTCCGTAGCGTGATGTCCGCCGGCGGATTCAAAGTCCTGAAAACAGAATGGTGGCACTTCAATCTGAAAACCAGAAAGCAGGTGAAGGCGGAAGGCAGAAAACCCATCAGATGACGGAGAGCGGTTCTCCGCCCTGCACTCCATCTTTCCAACATTCCTAACCCTCTTATCCAATGGCTCCAATAGCTCCTTTCCAACAATTCATAAAAGACCACAGAGAAGATGATGTCCGCGAACTTGCATTACGCGCCGGACGTTATCCCGACATAGACGTGCCGTATGCAGTCGTGCAGATAAGCGGCTGGCAGTCGGCCAGAAACAAGCTTCCGCTGTGGGCCGCCACCGAAGGCATTGTCTATCCCGCGCATCTGTCTCTCGAACAATGCTCTTCACAGGCAACCGCCGAACACAAACAGCGCATCCTGAAGCGGATTTTCAACCTGCAAGCCTCACCCCGTCCATGCACACTGCCGTCAATGGCAGACCTCACGGGAGGCTTTGGAGTCGATGCCGCCATGATGGCAAGATGTTTCGACAAGCTCATATTCGTGGAGCAAAAGGAAGAACTGTGCGACATTGCCTCCACGAATCTTCCACTGCTGGGCATACATCATCCTGAAATCATCAACGACGACAGCGAGAAAGCCCTGTCTGCCATCCCGCATCAGAGTCTCATCTACATAGATCCGGCACGGCGCGACAGCCACGGAGGAAAGACCGTTGCCATAAAAGACTGCACTCCCGACGTGACAGGGCTGAACGACGCACTGCTTTCGAAGGCAGACGTCGTGATGATTAAGCTCTCACCGATGCTCGACCTCTCTTCCGCCGGACGCGAACTGAAGGGGATAAAGGAAATCCACGTGGTGAGTGTGGACGGAGAATGCAAGGAAACCCTCCTCCTGCTGTCAGAAGATTGCATCCGGGCATACACTCCACGCATCTTCTGCACCAACATCACACAGCGTGGTGTCGCGGAATTTTCATTCACCGGCGAGGAAGAGCGGACTGCCGTATGCAGATACACCGACACATTGGGAAGATACCTCTACGAGCCTAACGCTTCAATCATGAAAGCCGCTGCATTCAAGTCGCTTGCATCAAGATTCCGCATGGACAAACTGCATCCGAGCAGCCATCTCTACACATCAGATGAACTGCACGAAGATTTTCCGGGACGCAAATTCACGATAGAAGCATACACTTCGTTCTCCAAGAAAGAGCTGAAACAGTTCATGAGCGGAGAAAAGAAGGCAAATCTCACTGTCAGGAACTTTCCGGCAACGGTCAGCGAACTGCGCAAAAAGATGAAACTGGCTGAAGGCGGCGACACCTATCTGTTCGCCACCACTTTGGCAGATGGAAGCCATGTGATAATCAGATGCAAGAGAATATGAGCAGGGGCAGCTGATTGTTCAGAACATTACCACGCTCAAAATTTGATGCTGTCTTAAACCATAATACAAGACAGTCAATTTCATTCAAAAATCAGCCCCATAAAAAATTTTTGACATCGTTTTTTTGAAGGTGTGTTTCATTTTGACAAAATGACAGGTGTTTGGGTTGTTTTGATTTCCTTTTTGCTGATTTTATGCACTTGTGCTGTCTTTTTGATTTTGTCAAATGTTAAAATTCCAAGCCCTCTGGCACGCGTCAAAATGAAGCGCATCGAACTTTTATCGGAAGTCGGG
>JAJPZU010000087.1 GCA_021204165.1 Prevotellaceae bacterium | reverse complement strand
CTTTTTAAAATGACAAAATGATATTTTCGCCCAAATTGAAAATTTAACATTTAGAGCTGTTTTTTTGCCGAGGACGAAAAGACTAAAAATTTAATATTGAGATAACTAATTGATAATCAATAAGATGTAAAACTTGTGAAATTGTTCAGAAAAACGCGCCGGACGCAATTTTTCGATAAATCGGAGAATTTTAGTAATTTGTTGACTATTAGTATGTTATAGCTAAATTTGCCATTTTCGTGCCCAAACACCGCCCTAAAACCACTCACTTTTCAGTTTTTGTTCAGACACACTCCAGAAACAGCTAATTATACACTTCTTAACACTTCTTCCGGTCAATGCCGTTTTTTACCCCGAAATTCGGTGTTTTTTTATTTCACCGCGGTGATTTTAAAACTTCACCGCGGTGTGAAAAAAATTTCACCGCGGTGTTTTAAAATTTTCACCGCGGTGAAAATTTAAAAACACTGCGGTGAAAATTCAGAAAGACTTTGTCGAAGTATAACAAATGTGAACAGAAACCTCAAAATCGAAACATTATTTCACAATTGGCAAGGGTCTCAAAAAATGCGCGTAGAATCCCCGATTTCCGATAAAAGTTCGGCACGCTTCATTTTGACGCGTGCCAGAGGACTTGGAATTTTAACATTTGGCAAAATCAAAAAGACAGCATAAATGCGTAAAAATAGTAAAAAGAGAATGAAAAAAATGAGAACGGTTGACATTGTGTCAAAACTGAACATGCCTCAAAAAAAACGATGTCAAAAATTTTTTTATGGAGGCATTTATGGACAATGTGGTGGAAGCCACGGTATCAAATATGTCTATAAAGTTTTTCGTGTGAGATTTTAAGCGTATTAAATTCAGAAACTTTATGAATCTGCCTTGTGATTGTTTCTTTTTTATTATTTTTGTCCTGAAAAAGAACTTCTTATTAATAACCTATTTAAAATTTCTCGTATCATGAAGAAAATAATGATTGCTTTGTCCATGATTCTTGCCATGCCTTCAATGGCACAAAAGACTTCGGATGTCACTTTGCGCATGGATGAGGCTAAGCAGAAAATCAACAAGGAAATTTACGGACAATTTGCAGAACATCTCGGAACATGTATCTATGGCGGTATATGGGTTGGAAAAGATTCAGAGATACCTAACACAGACGGTTACAGGAATGATGTGCTTCAGGCATTGAAGGATATTCGTGTTCCGGTCATGCGTTGGCCCGGAGGATGTTTTGCTGACGAATATCATTGGCAGGACGGCATTGGTCCGCAAGAAAACCGTCCGAGAATGGTGAATAACAACTGGGGTGGTACGGTGGAGGACAACTCTTTCGGTACGCATGAGTTTCTTAACTTGTGTGAGTTGCTGGGTTGTGAGCCGTATGTCAGTATGAATGTGGGAAGCGGCACAGTGGAGGAGACTGCCAAATGGGTTGAGTATATGACCGCCAAAGACGGCCCTATGGCAAAGCTCAGGAAGCAGAACGGAAGAGAGAATCCGTGGAAAGTATATTATATAGGTGTAGGCAACGAGAGTTGGGGTTGTGGAGGCAACATGCGTCCGGAGTATTATGGCGACCTTTACCGTCGTTATTCCACTTACTGCCGTGAGTACAATGGAAACCGTCTCTACAAGATTGCAAGTGGAGCGAGCGACTATGACTATAACTGGACTGAAGTCATGATGAAGAATGTGGGGCATCGTATGAACGGGCTTTCTCTCCATTATTACACCTGCTATTCATGGAGCAAGAGCAAGGGTAGTGCGACGGATTTCACCCGTGACCAATATTATTGGACTGTGGCAAAATGCGGAGTCGGAATAGAGGAAGTGTTGCAGAAGCAGATAGCCATCATGGACAAATATGACCCGAGAAACCGTGTGGCTCTCCTTGTGGACGAGTGGGGCACATGGTGGGATGAAGAGCCGGGCAGCGTCAGAGGGCATCTTTATCAGCAGAACACGATGCGCGATGCTATGGTTGCCGCAATTTCGCTCAACACATTCCATCAATATACCAAGCGTGTGAAGATGACGAACATTGCCCAAGTGGCTAATGTGTTGCAGAGCATGGTGCTCACCAAAGGCGACAAGATGGTGCTTACTCCTACTTACCATGTTTTCCGTATGTATGTCGATAATATGGAGGCGGTGAATATTCCTGTGGCTGTCAACTGCGATACTTTTACCGCTGAAAACGAGAGGGAAGAATCGGGACGCACGGCACCTTACATCAGTGCTTCTGCATCTAAAATGTCGGACGGAACGGTGAATGTGAATCTGGTGAATGCAGACCTTGATAACTCTAATAAAGTTACGGTGAAGCTTGACGGTGTGAAAGGAAAGGTGGTCAATGCACGTGTTCTTACTTCAAAAGACATTAAAGACCATAACACTTTTGAGGCACCGAACAAGGTGGTTCCTGTAGATTTTAAGGGTGCAAAGATTAATAAAAACGGCGAACTTGTAGTTGATATGCCGAAGATGGCTATTGTCACTTTGCAGATAAAGTGATTTAGAAACCGTTATTATAGTTTGATTCTGACAGACTCCTTCTGTTTATGTGGCATGTGTTCGCATAAGCAGGAGGAGTCTGTGAATTATGTCGATTCGGAATCTATTGACGGCTTGTGACGGAATGCGTTGCAAGTGTGTCTATGAAGTTCTTTTTCATTTGCGTCCTGAGGCAAGTGTCTGTGCCTCATGTTGCAGCAGCCATTTCTTCTTGTCTGTTCCCCAAGCATATCCGGTGAGACTTCCGTCAGACCCGATAACTCTGTGGCAGGGGATGATGATGCCTATCGGGTTGTGCCCGACCGCCTGTCCTACGGCCTGTGCCGACATGCTTTCCCGATTCCTTGTCGAGGCGACTGCTGTTGCAATATCTTTGTAAGTCGTTGTTGCTCCGTATGGAATGCCCAGAAGAATGTTCCATACGTGTTTCTGGAATGTGGTTCCTTCAAGCCTGACAGGCGGAATATCCGGAGGAATATTCCCGCTAAAATAGCTGTCAAGCCATTGGCGGGTCTCTTTGACAATGGGTGGATACTTATCCGCGTTCTTCTCTGTAATATCGTGACATGCCATATCCGATATGCCGGATTTTTCTGTGATGATGGATATGCCGTACAGGAATTTGTCGGAACATTTGATATGCAATGTACCTATGGGGGATGAATACACATAATTCATTTGTATTGGTTTAATTGTTGGAGTAAAAACACTGTTCAAATATAGAGAATAATCCATGACAAATCCCTATATTTGCAATATTCTTTGCATATACGAACATAAAAAATCTATAGAAATGAAAAAGAAAATCTTTGCAGTTGCGTTGTCTTTAATTTTGTCAGCCGTTGCGTTTGCACAAGATTACGACAGAAAGATAACTCCTCGAAAAAATGTTCCGCTTGATTCCATACGTTTGAGCGACCCTTTTGTTTTGGCAGACAAAAAGACCAAGACATACTATATGACCGGTACGGGAGGTATGATGTGGAAAAGCAAGAATCTCCGGACATGGGACGGCCCTTATATGGTGGTGAAGACAGACCCGAACTCGTGGATGGGCCCGCGTCCGATGATATGGGCGGCAGAGATTCATGAGCATGACGGAAAATATTATTATTTCGCCACTTTCACCAATCGTGAGGTTAATATCGACACTGTGGCCGGCAATGTGATAGAACGTCGTGCATGTCATGTGCTTGTGAGCGACAAACCTGACGGTCCGTATGTTCCGATGGAGAAGCCCACTTATCTTCCTGCTGACAAACCGACGCTTGATGCTACTTTGTGGATTGACAAAGATAAAAAGCCGTATATGATATATTGTCATGAGTGGTTGCAGAATCTGAACGGAACAGTGGAGAAGATTGCATTGAGTCCGGATTTCAGCGGAACAGAAGGGGAGGGGAAGATACTTTTCCGTGCAAGCGACTCTCCTTGGAGCAGAGAAAATACCAGTGACGGCAGTATAAAGCCCAATAAGGTGACTGACGGTCCGTTTGTTTTTCTCACATCCAAAGGTAAGCTTGGAATGCTGTGGACAAGCTGGATACGCAATGTATATACGCAGGGTGTGGCTTATTCGGAAAGCGGAACGCTCGATGGGCCTTGGGTGCAGGAAGAAGACCCTATAACTCCGCCTGACTTTGGTCATGGAATGTTGTTCCGTACTTTTAACGGTAAGCAACTGATGGCACTTCATAGTCACAAAGATCTTGGGAAAGGTCATTATTTGCGCATTCCTCACTTCTTCCTCGTTGACACCACTGGTGACAAATTGGTTGTTGTCAGAGAGTATGAACCATAGTGCCGGAAGTATGACAGAAGATATTTTTCAGCGTACTGAATTGTTGGTGGGTGCCGAAGTCATGGGACAGTTGGCATCCACAAATGTCATTGTGTTCGGGGTGGGCGGAGTTGGTTCATGGTGTGCGGAGGCACTTGTTCGTTCCGGCATCAGCCATCTTACGATTGTGGACAGCGACTGTGTGGCTGTGTCTAATCTGAACCGTCAGCTTATGGCGACAACAAAGACGATAGGACGTCCTAAGGTGGAAGTGCTGCGTGAACGTCTGCTTGATATAAATCCGTCTGCTTCCATAAAGGCTGTTCAGAAAATATACACTAAGGAAACGGCATCAGACTTCGGTCTTGATACTTATGATTATATCATTGATGCCATAGACTCTCTTGAACATAAGGCAAATCTTATTCGACATGCCTGCCGTGTGGACGCTGTGTTGTTTTCGTCTATGGGAGCAGCACTTAAAATGAATCCGTTGAAAATCGATGTGGCGGAGTTTTGGAAAGTCCGCGGATGTCCGCTTGCGGCGGCTCTTCGTCGTAAGTTTAAGAAGCAGGGCGAGCTTCCGGCGCGTAAATTCAAATGTGTGTATAGTGAAGAACTGCTGGAGAACCGCGGTGTCTCTGCCGATATGGAAGATGGTTCGGGTGATAATCCGGATTTTCATAAGGTAAGGACCAATGGGACTGTTGTTCATGCGGTGGCCACATTCGGATTTGTACTTGCCGGACTTGTAGTTCAGGATTTATATGGCAAGATTGAGGCGGCAAATGTCTGATGTTTGTCGTCAATTTATTGTTGAACTCAAAACAGGATGATAAAAATGAGACGATATGTTTTTACTGTGTCTTTTCTTCTGACAATCATTGCGGCAAATGTAGAGGCGCAGACGCGATATACGGTTGACGCGGTAAGAGGAAAGCGTATAGAGGTCACTAAAGTATTGGATGGTTGTCTTCCGGAAGACATAAAGGATGTAATTGCTCCGTATAAAGCGGCGGTTGATAGTTTGATGTGCCCGGTACTTGGCAGAAGTAGCATGTTCATGGATGCCAATCGTCCGGAAAGTCTGCTTTCCAATTGGGTGGCAGATGTGCTTCGTGAATCTTCTGTGAGTGTGGATGGCATGAAGCATCCTGCTGACATTGGTCTGTGCAATGTCGGAGGGCTTCGTGCCGCACTTCCCGAAGGAAATGTAACTGTGGGCGATGTGATGGAGGTGGCACCTTTTGAGAACAGTCTTTGTGTACTGACACTTCGTGGCGATGCTTTGCTGACTTTGATGAGTCAGATTGCAGCATCCGGTGGGGAAGGGGTTAGTCATGGAGTAGAACTTGTTGCTGACGAAAATGGAAATGTGATAAGTGTCAAGCTTAATGGGAAGCCGATAAAGAAGAACAAAAAATATACAATTGCCACTCTTAATTATCTTGCGGAAGGAAATGACGGCATGGTGGCTTTGAAAGATGCTGTGGAATGTAAGAATACGGATGTAATGATACGTGATGTGCTTATGGATTTTATCCGAAGACAAAATGAAAAAGGAAAGATGATTGGTTCGAAGATGGAAAATAGAATTATTATAAAAGGAGGTGCGAAATGAAAGCTTTTAAATATTTTTCCATTGTTGGTTTGATTGCCGTCCTCTTCTGCTTTTCTGTGGCGGCATGGGCACAGGATGAAACGCGTAAGAATATATTGGTAGTCCATACAAATGATACACACAGTTGTGTCATGCCCATCAATCCTAATTATGCAGATACACTTCAAGCTGATAAGGGCGGCTATTTGCGCCGTGCGGCATTGGTGGCAGAGCTAAGGAGTAAGGAGCCGGATTTGTTGCTTTTTGACTGCGGTGATTTCTCGCAAGGTTCTCCTTATTATAATATATTCAAAGGCGATGTGGAGATTTCGCTGATGAACTATATGAAGTACGATGCCTGTACAATCGGTAACCATGAGTTCGATTTCGGACTTGAGAATATGGCACGTATCTTTCGCATGGCGGATTTCCCGGTGGTGTGTTGCAATTATGATTTCACAGGCACTGTACTTCAGGATATTGTGAAACCATACGTTATTCTTCACCGCAAAGGTGTTAAGATTGGAGTCTTCGGCTTGTCTCCGAAACTTGAAGGGCTTGTTGCCGGAGAGAACTATAAGGGTGTCAGATACCTTGACCCGATAGAAGAAGCCAATAAGGTAGCAAAGCATCTGAAATTTACGGAAGGGTGTGATTTGATAATCTGTTTGTCACATCTTGGTTGGGAAATTGCGGAGATGGATGATGCTCGTCTCATTAAGGCTACAAGATATATTGATGCAGTGATAGGAGGACACTCTCATTCTTATTTTGCCGAACCGAAGTTCGTGGTGAATGTTGACGGAAAACCTGTTGTCTGCAACCAGATGGGCAAGAACGGACGTTTTGTCGGAACTCTTCTCTTTGAAATGGTTCCGGAATGGAAATAATGAAAACCTGTTGTTTCGGGCTTGACGTAGAATCGTTTGGGTTTTGACATAGAATCTGGATATTGAAATAACCTAAGCTTGGCATTTTTATTGTGCCGGAGAACATACACGACAAGATGTAATATGCAAACAAAAGGCGGGCGATTTGCAATAAATCGTCCGCCTTTTGTTTTAAGTTTTTCTAAACTCAAAAAGAAGAAACTTCCTGTTTCTTTATGGGTTATTCTTCATCGTCTTCGTCAATGTCAACAACATCAATATTGTCGATGTCCTCAAACTTGGCATCCTCTTCTATTTCACCGTCAAGTTCATTGTCTTCATCTTCAGTGTTGTCATCTATGTCATCTTTCAAATCGTCCATGTCATCTGAGTCATCATCTTCGTCATTGTCTTCTTCGTCTTTGTCATAGTTGTCCTCTGAAGATGCTGTCGGTTCGTAACGTACTTTCTCAATGCGCGGTTTTGCCTTGATAAAGATTGCCTCAATCCAACCACCGCGAGTAAGTTCAAGAACATCGTATCCGTCTGCTTTCCTTCTGTCAACAACTCCGCCGGCACGGTGCATTGCGTATGCTGGAAGTACGCTGCAATCCACATAGAATGCAGACTCTATAATGTCTTGTATTGCCAATGGAAGACCTTTCCAGCCTGTGCCAAGATTTTTCTCTATCAACTCAAGAACTTCGTATGGTTCAAAATGGTGAATATTTTCAAGAGTCAAATCAGTTATCTTCTTTATTTGTCTTTTGCGTATGGCTATAGCGTTGTTTTCTCCTTCATTTGGTGCAGAGAAGACTTCATAGTGTTGAGCTTCTAATGCTGCAACCTTTTTTTCATCATCCCTATTGAGATATACGATATCGAAGACCGGACGAATTATATTCATGTAGTGAGCTTCGTTCTCTATATACTCCTCGTGCTTTTTACCTTCAATAAGCATCTGGTTCAAATCACTTTCATTTAGCGTCCAGATATTGCCCTTTGTGAGTTCATCCAAAGTTATGCGCTTTGTCAGTCCTTTCATGTTCCTTATTATCCTATTAATATAGTTCTTTTTATTTCTCTCTTTAAAAACGATGCAAAATTAGTAATTTTATTTATCAGTAACAAAACTTTCTTTTTCCAGATAGAATTTCCATGTATTTTTTACTGTGTGATGATTATTATATAAAAAGAAAAAGGTCTGTAGCAGATTAATCCTGCTTGGCAGACCTTTTAAGACTGAAAACTTTTTATTTGAGGTTTCTTATTTAAGAATGTTGTATAGCAAACTTGCCATTGATACCAAAATACTTGTAGATGTGAACCATAATGATGTTTCCTGACCGATTCCTGAATTTTTTGCTTTGGTCTTGTTTGGCACTACATATACAATGTCATTCTGCTGAAGCTGGTAATATGGCGATTTGATGACATTCGCATCATTGAGATCCAGTTCTGCAATGCTTTTTTCTCCGGAGGCATTTTCTCGTATGACTTTTACACAATCTCTTCTTCCGTATATCGTCATATCTCCTCCCATGGCAAGAGCTTCAAAAATGTTGACCTTTCCATTAGGCACTGTGTATATTCCTGAATGTGCAACTTCTCCCATGACTGCAATCTTGTAGTTTGACATGGTGACAATTACAATCGGCTTGATTTTCAAATCTTTCGCCATAATGGCTTTTTCTATATAACTTTCAAGTTCTGTTTTTGTCATTCCTATGACTTTCAGTTTGCCAAGAATTGGAAAATCTATAAATCCGTCGTTGGAGACAAGATAAGACTGTAACGATACCTGAGAAGAAAGTCTGCTTGCATCCGGCGACAAGCTGTTCGTCGTATTGCTGGATTGTATAGCAAGATTATATGCCGCTACAGCCATTGGTTCGTCCGGGCAATTGACTGTAATTGTAAGTATGTCTTTCGGCATTATTCTGGCATCATATAACCCGGCCGAGCTTGACAAATCTACATAATCGCTATTTTGCAAATATGGAACATTCTTGTAGGATGTACAACTTACCACGAAAAACATTGACAAAATAGTCATCAATAATGGGATTCTTTTCATTACAATATTATTATTTAAATTTGTTTTGTTTAGACAATTAGCTTTGTGGGGAACTTTGTTTCTTTGCCCATCTGCAACTTCTCCCCCTGTATTCATCGAAACAATAGCGTACCACTTTGCAAAGATATAGCTTTTGAACCATTAATGAAAAATACTCAAACAAAAAAGTCTGCATTGTAATCTCTTTTTAGAAAATGACTTAATTTTATACGCGAATTTGTGAAAGGGGGATGTATGGATTCTGTTTGTGGCATTTGCGTGTGAGTCTATTTGTTTATATTATTGAGAACATCCGTGTAAAAAACTTGTGAGGGAGGAGCCGATGAATACATCTGTGCTCCTCCCTCACATAATAACTTACATTCTTATCATGTTATTTTAATACTTTCTTTCTGTTGATGATATACACACCGTGCCTGTTTGCTCTGTGCAGTTTTTGTCCGGATGTATTGTATATTTCTGAATCTTGTTGTCCGTCTTGTTCCACTCCGTTTATACCTACAGGGTCAGCAATCACGCGTATGGTTCCGTCGGTTGTCAGTGATGAGGTGTCCCAAAGCAGTCCGTTTCCGGGTACTGCCGGATTGAGTACCGGAGTTCCCGTAAGCTGGATTTCGCCATCGCCGGTGAACACTTTTAGTTCGTCACCTTCTGTAAACTCTCCATTCAAATGCGTAATGTTAAATACCGGAGAGTCAAGATTCGTCTTTCCGCTGACTTTTAAGGCGTCGCAACGCAGATAGGCAGACTGGCGCGCCTTTATCAGAATCTCTCCGCCTTGTTTCACATTCAAAGTTCCGTCCAATGTCAGTGTACTGACAGTTGTAGATGTGAGATTCTTTCCTGTACTGATTGTTCCTCCCTTGTTGACAGTGACAGAAGCAATATTACCCGTACCGATTAATGCCGAGCCGCTGTTCACGGCAATGCTTCCTGTAATTGCAGATGTTGTACCGCAAGCCGATATGCAGCCCTCGTATATGTTTATCTTACCTTGGCAACTGCCGCTCAATGTCAATGTTCCGCTACCATATTTGTTGATAATGGCATTGGAGTTGGATATACCGGCATAGCTGTCATTGTTTCCGAGATAGCCTACATTGTATGTTCCAGTAGAAAGAGTGCAATCTGTTGCAGTGCTTACAAGACTTCCTATTTTGGTTGTCATATTCTGTTCCGTTCCGCTCTGACTCTTGTAGTGCGCTACATATACTCCGGAACCGAGTTTCAATGTTCCTTGCGACAGGTCGGTAGCACTGATAAGTCGCAATTGTCCGGATGTCACCTCGTATGTACCTTTGAATGCCGACATATTGGTCGATACATCCCCGCGTACATAAGGGAAAGATATTTTTATGGTACCTTCACCCATAAGTTTGCCTTGCACCTTGCAGCGGCTGCCACCGACAAAAGTCAGGTTTTTCCCCTTTTCTATCTCGAGCGAATTGTTGAATACCGGTATGGCAGAAGAGGTGTTGTTGTCGAAGATGCGTATGGTGCCTCCTTTCGCAGTTATTTTCGATGCGGAACTGCCGAAAGAGGTATTCCATGTTCCCATGGCAAGTGTTCCGCTCTCTATAATCGTGCCTCCGCTCCATGTGTTGCTGCCTCCGTAAGTGATGTTCAGTTGTCCGGCTCCTTTTTTCACAAGTGTTCCGCTTCCTTTTATGATGCCTTTCAAAGATGTAGTTCCGTTTGCCACCTGTATAGAAGCCGTGTCCGTAATGGTCATTCCACGGTTCGTAGCTGTGTTGGAGTTGTTTATGACGAGTGTCGCCTTTCCGATTTTCAGATTGTCTGCTGACGATGAGGCCGCACCTATCGAACTCGGGATACCTTCGTCGGCAAGTTCTTTTATTGTCACTGTGCCTCCGTTGATGATGGTTGCTCCCGTATAGTCGCTCTTTGTCGTGTTCAAAGTCAGTTTGCCGTTGCCGTTCTTTACCAACATGCCGTTGCCGCTGAAGCCGCCGTCTCCATTGAAGATGTATGCTTTTTCTTCATTGTTGAAGGTCATCTTCTGTATTGGCATAAGCTCGCTGACATTAATGGTTGTGACAGCTGCTTTGTCGTTGAACTCTACAGCATCGTTTGCCACAAAACCTGTCGGATTCTCGTCAATACTGAAGTTCTCAGTCCGGTAGTCCCAGTTGCCATCTACATTTCCTGCCCATTCCACATTCGTGGAAGCTTCTCTCTGCTCGTTTATAATCAGCCATATCGCCTTGTCCTCATTGGCAATGTGATAGGATATGCCTTTCAAGCCGTTGACAGAAAAATGTTCTGTCTCTCCGTCCAGCTCACCGGTATATTCTATCAGCTTGAACTTGCCCGGAGTTGGCTCTTTCTCGTCCGTAACGATTGTGAAGACGATATTTCCGCTGACCTTCAGGTCGCCTTCCACCTTGATTAAGTCCGACAGGTTCTCGCCGGAATCTTCCGTGCGGATATTCATTTCCATGAAGATGCGCTTTCCCATTGTGTCCAGCCCTTTGGCAAATGTAATGACTCCCATATCAGACGGCTTGGTCGTATGTCCGGGAGCGATGCGGCAACCCTCATAATTGAGCGCACCTTCAAACACGATGTCGCCCACCGTCGCATTTCCTGCCAGCGTGCCTCTTGCCCTCAGTTCGGTCTTTCCGCTTATAGTAGAGTTCACTTCCAGTGTGCCTTCCGAAATATAAGTGGTTCCGCTGTATGCAAGAGGTATGTCCGCGATGAGAGTTCCCGCTTGGCTTTTCCATAAGTCCATGTCGCCGGACAGTCTGCCGCTTCCCGACAAATGTACATTCTGTCCCTTGACAGGCATGGCATATACGTGTCCCGGAGAAACCGTGGAGTTTATCTTTATGTCTGTACCCGAAGTCAGGTCTATCAGTATGCTCTTTCCGTCGGTGTATGCCACGGATGAAGAACGTTCATAATTGCTGAAAGCACTTCCCTGAGTCCATTCGCCTTCTCCCTTCCATATAAGATCTGTTACCATACATGGCGGCAGTTGTGGGCGCGGCATGTCATAGCCTAAATAGAATCCTGTGTTCGGGCTTTGGTAATAGCCTTTGGTCGTACATTGCATACGGTATGCCGGATCTTCCTGAAGACAATAGATGTTATCCACATTGGTAGGGTAGTCTGTGGTGAACCCTACAATTCCGACACAAGTCCCGTTCTCCACGTGGCGCAGAATCAGCTCCTCTCGCCAGTCATCTATGATGTCGCCCCAGAAGGCGGCACGCTTGGCATAGACTGTCAGGTATCTCCAATTGCTGAGCTTGGCTATCTCCAGCAAACGTCCGTTGAAATAGTCCTGTATATACACATTATAATGGCTGTCACTGGTCTGGACAATTTCCCTGTCGAGTTCGCCGTCCCACCATATTCCTTCTGTCGGGTAGGTCGCTGTGAGATTTGGTATCAGTTCGCCTTGCGCATCATAGACATTACCCATCGTTGACCACATTTCCCATCCGAGATGGTTGGGGTCTATGTCCATACATTCTCCGCGTCCGACATCGCCCACAGCCGACAAATACCATTTCTTGATAGGCTCTCCGGTGGCTGCATCATACAGGATTTGCCCTAACATGTCACCGGCATACTGCTGTATGGCAAAAGTTTCAAGTCCGGGACGTTCCGGGTCTATGTCGCTTGTACGGAAGCGGTCTCCGTGTGCAATGCCTGTATTAAACAAGGTCTTTCCGTTGTGATCCATTGTGTAGCCCCCGACAATCATTTCGTCTTTTCCGTCACTGTCCGAATCGGCTATACGTATCTGGTGGAATGCCGGACCCCCGGGTACTTCATTGAAGAGCTGATGCCAGTTCTTGGCTGTACCGTCAGTGAAGTCGAATGCCCATGCTCCATTATAATAATGATGTGAACCGTCGGTGAAACGAGTATGATATTCCATGACCACAGCAGGATGTATTCCGTCATGGTAGAACACACCGACGTGCCCCACATGCTTGTTATATTCGTCGCCCATCAGTTCGGCGCGGTTGGTGCGTGTGTAGCAATCCGAAGCATACATCTGTTCGACGGAACATTTCTCCTTGCCCGTCATACCGTCTATGACAGTCATGTAGCGTGGTGCATTGCGCGAGTTTTGTTTTTCGTAGTCGATGATTCCGTCTCCGTCAGTGTCGCCCGTGGTATTGCCGTTGACATACAGTCCGAATGTGTTGGTGGCAGGGTCCCAAAACTGTGTCCCGTCACTTGTCTGCATGACCACTTCTCCTTTTCCGTCACAGTCTATGTCGTATGCAAGAATCTGGTCGTCTTGTCCGGCACAGATAAGTTCGTTTGGCCCCATTTTTACGCTCCACAAAAACTCGCCGCTGCGCAGATAGCCTTCTATATAACAGTCAAGAGCGTTGCTGAGGTTCATGCGGTTTACCACATAGTCCATTTCGCCGTCTCCGTCAAGATCTACAGGCCATACATAACTGGTGTTGAACTCTTGGGCGTTCAACGGAGAGTCGGCGAAGCTTATGTCCATAAACTTATTTCGCAGGTCTTGCGTCTTCATTTCGTATGGAACGCTCAGTTCCGATTCCGTTCCGTTTTTTATAATGGTTACAGCTATTTTGCTGTTCGCCTTGACCACAGACGATGTTGTTGTATAGTTTGTGTTCTTCAGCGGAGAAGAATTAATCTTTGTGCCGTCTATATATATATTATAGGTGGCATTTTCCGGCTCTTGGGCAAGTCGTCTCCACGATATGAACACTTTGGTTCCGTTTTGCACAGCGACCACTCCTCTGCCAAGTGGCTGTTGTTGCCGTTGTGCATTGATCTCATTAAAAGGTGTCAGCATCAATAGGATTGCTAACGTGATAGGTAATTGTTTTTTCATAACTTATGTAAGTTTTTTTGTTTCTTGTTAGGAAAAACTGTGGTTTAGCTATTATAATGTATTTTTATAGTTGAAAAACAAATAAATGCAATAAAATAGTAGCAAAGGTTACAAGGGACAAAAATAGACAAAAAATTCTGTATTTTGGTATGGAAATATTTTTTTATAGTTTTTTGGGAATGTATTTTTGTTTGTGTACTTAATAGGTTCTTCTGCTTGCTTTTAAATGGATTTATTCGACAGACTCTTTCGCATATATTTAATGGTTGTTTTTGACAGACTCCTCCGTATATATATTATATATATTTAGCGAGTGTGTTCACAGACCCCTCCGTCGCTACCGCGCCACCTCCCCTAACTTAGGGGAGGAGCCAAGTTACCG
>JAJPZU010000193.1 GCA_021204165.1 Prevotellaceae bacterium | reverse complement strand
GCTTCATTTTGACGCGTGCCAGAGGGCTTAGGATTTTAACATTTGACAAAATCAAGAAGAAAGCAATATGAAACAAAACACACAAGAAAGAATCAAAAACAGCCACAAAAGCTATCATTTTGTCAAAATTGAACACACCTCAAAAAAACGATGTCAAAAATTTTTTTATGGGGCTTCAATTCTGTTGAGAAAAAGACCCTTTGCACCAATGCTTGTACAGGATTTATCCCGACAAAAACAGGGTGAAAACATTGGCTGGTAGCCGATTATTTTATTTTTTAACAGACTATTGAAAGTAGAACTTCAATTATAATAACTACCTTTGCATTCAAAGATTCACACGGAATATATGGCGGAAGATATAAACCTCTGAAAGGTGGTATTTGCTGAAAAGAAATGTGCCAATAGATGGAAGGCAGAACAGCTTCGGGAAAGACCCGGCACAGTTTCAGCATGGTGTGCTGACACCATGCGGCCGAACTTGGAGACATTGGTCAAGATTGCTAAATGTTTAGACGTAGATGTGAAAAACTGGTTGTGGTCAATCAAGAAATAGAATGTTTGATGTGAAGAAAAATAAGTTTAGAGTCTTATCGTTGTTCGCTAATATAGGTGTGGCAGAAGCATATCTTGAAGATATTGGATGTCACGTTGTTGTTGCGAATGAATTGGTTAAGAAACGAGCAGATTTGTACAGTAAGATATATCCACGCACGACTATGGTGTGTGGTGATATTACTGTGTCGGAAACATATAAGACAATAATAGATATTGCGAAATCGAACCATGTTAATATGGTTATCGCAACTCCTCCTTGTCAGGGGATGAGTACGGCCGGTGAACAGAATGAGAATGACGAAAGGAATAAGCTGGTTATTCCTGCAATAGAATCGATATTAGACCTCTGTCCTCAATATGCCATGATAGAGAATGTTCCTAATTTTATTAATACTGCTATAGAATATCATGGTGAGCGGAAACTGTTGACGGATATAATAATGGAGGCATTAGGGCTGTCGTATAATATCAGTGCGAATGTAGTAAATACACAAGATTATGGAATAGCGCAGTCGAGGGAGAGGATGATTATCCTTTTGTCGCGTAAGGATCAGCGGAAATGGTCTTTGCCTCCCAAGGAAGAACGTTATGTCACATTGCGAGATGCGATAGGCTGGATACCGGAGATAGATCCATTTGTGAAGGATTTGTCGCAGGAGGAGTTTCATAGAATATTCCCGTATTACGAAGAAAGAAGAACCCGTGCTTTAGCCATATCGAAATGGAATATCCCCCCGGTTCATGTATATAGACAAGTGGAAGCGATGATGTACACACCGTCGGGGAAGACAGCCTTCGATAACCCTGTGCATAAACCAATTAAGCAGGATGGAACGTATGTTAAAGGCTACAGAAATACATACATGCGTCAAAGATGGGACACACCTGCTTATACCGTTACAATGGACAACAGGAAAATTTCGTCTCAGGGAAATGTGCATCCGGGACGATTGGTCTGTCATGGAGACAACGGAGAGAATTTGTATTCTGATCCGCGGACATTGACATTGTATGAATTGATGCTGGTAATGAGCTTGCCAAAGGACTGGCCTTTGCCGGAGAAGGCACAAGAAGCATTTGTTAGAAGAGTTATCGGAGAAGGAATACCTCCTTTGTTCATAAAGAAATTGTTTAACTCATTGTTATAATGGCAAAACTTAGAGGATTGTCACTGTTCTCCAACGTTGGAGTGGCTGAATCGGGTATAGATGATAATAAAGATGTGGAGATTCTGCTTGCAAACGAGCTTGATTCTAAGCGTTGCAGGTTTTATACCTGTGTCCATCCTAAAACAGAAATGATAGAGGGTGACATAACAGATGAATCTTTACGGACATCCATAGTGGAGAGAGCCAAAGAGTTGCATGTGAATTTTATTCTGGCAACACCACCGTGTCAGGGAATGAGTGAGGCAGGAAACCGTTTGGAGTTTGACGAGCGTAATGAGTTGATTTATTATGCTGTTGATGTGATAAAGCGGGTGCAACCTCTTTATGCAATTATAGAGAATGTACCGACAATATTAAAGACAAAGATAAGATATAACGGTAGGATTATGACCATACCGGAGTATCTGCATTTGGAATTGGATGCTCAATATTCTTTTAATAAGGAGTCGCTTATTAAAGCTATGGATTGTGGAGTGCCACAAATGCGCGAGAGAAATATATACCTTTTGGTTCGTAGGGAGCAGAATCTTGAATGGGAGTTTCCGAAGAAACAGAGAATTGTCACATTGGAAGAGGCTATAGGACAATTGCCGAGTGTGGATCCTTTGTTGAGAGAAGGATTGGATATGACCATAGATAAATTTCCGGATTATCTGAAGAAGAAGGAAATTGCACTGCAAGTGTCAAAATGGCATCGCCCTCCTGTACATTCTTGGAAACAGGTTGAATGGATGATGCATACACCTACGGGAAAGTCTGCAATTTACAATGATATATATTATCCTCAGAAAGCGGATGGTACTCATATCGTTGCTCACCATAATCATTACAGAAGAATGTACTGGGACAAACCGGCAAGAACCATGACACAGAATAATGGTGTAATCTCTTCGTTGGCTTGTGTACATCCGGGACGTCCTTACCAAAGAGATGGAATGGTGTTATACTCAGATCCAAGGGTACTGACTATTTATGAACTGCTAATCGTGTCTTCCTTGCCGACAGACTGGAACATACCGGATTGGGCCAGTGAGTCTTTTATAAGAAAGGTGATAGGCGAAGGCATTCCGTCAAAAATGATAACAACTATAGTAAATGATTTATTGAATAAGATATAAATATGGGACTTGTTATTCCAAAATGCAATGCTGATTCTAAGACGTTGGATTTGACATTGAAAGTATATTACGAAGCAAAAGATTGGGTGGAGAACTCTACTCTTATTGATAAGTTGTCTTCGTATCTTATAGATGCGGGCATAGAGGAACAGAAAAAGGAACCACAAAGTTATACAAAGAAGACGCAGGTGCTGTCTTACTATGGACTGATAGAATGGGAAGACCCTAATAATAATCAGTCAAGAAGACGCATTACGGAAGATGGGAAGAGATTGTATGAATACAGAAAGATAAATGATGTTCAGTCCATTAAAATCCTGTTATTGGATATTCTTGGAACCCGCACATTTGGGAGGAATGTTTTAGGGTGTGATTCCGATTCGGATCTGGAAGCTCCTAATATATTTCTGAAAAGTTGTATGCTGATAAAAGATTTGACCAATAAAGAGTTTGGTTATATCCTTGGGAAAATGGAATACAAGAAGATGGAGCTTGGTGATGCGCTGTTTGATGTAGTGTTGCAAAGACAGAAGGGGATAACTGTACAACCGGATACTGCATCTGCTAAATGGAGTGACCCTAAACCTATTCTTGCGTTTGTTGATTGGGGCTCTTTGAAGTGACCAAGCAGGGAAACTCAAAGATGTATAATTTAGACAAAGATGTAATTGAACGCTATGGTGATAGGTTGATTGCGCTTCGCGTGAAGAATACAGATACGCAGATACTTGCAAAAAACAACGAAACAGAGCAAGGTAATAGAAGTGGTTTATATAGCAAATGCAGATTTTTTATTGCTGCCATCAAGACGAAGCCTTTCCTTTTGCTTGCCGGCATATCTGGTACAGGAAAGAGCCGCATTGTCCGTGAACTTGCCCGGGCATGTTGGGACGAAGATTCCCCCGAGTATAAAGCCCGGAAGCCTAAGAATTTCGAGATGATTCAAGTAAAACCTAATTGGCACGACTCTACGGAATTAATGGGCTATGTGAGTCGTGTCAGTGAAAGGGCTGTATATGTGATTGGTGATTTCTTGAGGTTCATTACAAAGGCTTGGGAGAACTTGGATGTACCTTATTTTCTTTGTCTGGACGAAATGAACCTTGCTCCTGTAGAGCAATATTTTGCAGAATTTCTTAGTGTAATAGAATCTCGTAAAAGTAATGAAGACGGCACGATTACAACAGACCCAATCCTGAAGAAATGTACAGAAGGTTGGTATCGGGTATTGATAGACGAACTGACAGGAGACAATGAGGCATTAAGGAGCCGCTTTTTGGAAGAGGGCATCACCATCCCGCAAAATCTAATTGTAGTGGGTACGGTAAACATGGACGAAACGACCTTCTCTTTCTCACGAAAGGTGCTCGACCGTGCCATGACCATAGAAATGAATGAAGTGGATTTGTATGCCGGACTGGATAGTAAATATGAACGTATCGGCAAGCTGAATAGTGACATGTTGATTGGTACAGCCGTAGAAGGTGTGGATGTATATGCAGAGAATGAGGATGTTTGCAATAAGGTATTGACCTATTTGCAGGCTGTGAATGACGTTCTTGATGGTACACCGTTTAAGATTGCCTACCGCACGCGAAACGAGTTTCTGCTTTATGTGGTAAACAATTTACCTTACAGCATGGATGAAAACGGAAACGAGTTTAGTAGGGATGAGGTCATAGCAACCGCATTGGATGAGATAACAAGCATGAAAATATTATCACGCATAGAAGGCGATGATACAAAAGTTAAGCATTCACTTCTTGAAAGACTGATTGCTACTATTGAAACGCAGTTGCTGGTACTGACCGGAGAAGACAAGAGAATAGAATCTGTTTCCATTGCTAAACTGAAAGAAATGCAAGAACGGTTGTCATCCGGTTATACAGGTTTCTGGAGCTAAAAACAATCAGACATCTGGAAGGAACGATGGAACTGCTTACCATAAAACATCAGGATTTTGAAATGATTGTCGAATGTGTAAAGTTCGATGACATTTGGCATAAAGCCAAGAGTAATATTGGAGAAGAATGTTTACACTCCACTTATTCTTGGTCGGAAGGAGTCTCATCCGTTGTTCTGAGTAATTATGTCGGAAAAGAAATTGTAATTGAGAAGAATCAACAAGCTCCTGCCATATTTTTCGACAATGTCGATTATCCTGTTTGGGTGGAATTCAAGGACTACGTGAAAAAGGCTCAGTTTGGTTCTGTTCTTCGGAGCGAAAACGAAAAATTTACTTTTCGCAGACAGGTATTGGCGGGTTTCTTGAATTATGGCAATGAGGTTGGACGCAGTGAAATACAATTCATGTACCAAGTGGGAGCAGAAACCCGCAGCTTTGTCTTCTCCTTTGAAGTATTGAGTACAAAGCTCAACTATCACGAGCATTGGAAAACCATTATGGAGGATATTGAACGAGAGTACAGAATGCTTTCACTTGATTATATGCGAAGAACATTTCATGGTTCTTCGCTTGATGCAGACGGAGACACTCCGGAAATAGTCTGGTGGAGCGTATTTGCCAGTGAACAAAAGAATTTCATAAAGGCTTGCAAAAACATTATTGACCGCCCAAGACGTCGGCTACATGGAAAGGAAACTTACAAACGTGCCGATAAATTGACATTTGTTCCCTCTTGCATAGAAAATGAATTGGCGGAACACAGGCAGAACAGCTCTCATTTATATCGTGTAGAAGAGCGTGTCTGGACAAACGATACACAAGAAAACAGATTCTTGAAATTCGCTCTTGGACAGATTGCGGATAAATACGAGACTTTGAAAAAGCGCATAGAAGCGGTAAAGAATGCTTCGGATGTGATGAAAGAGGATATGCAAGCCACGCTGGTAACGCTGAAGCACTTGAAGAGAAATCCTTTTTTCCGTACAGTGGGACGTTACAAAGGGATGAATCAGGAAAGCTTGGTGCTGCAAAAGGCAATGGGATATAGTCAGGTCTATCGCACATGGAACCTGCTTCGCCGTTCTTTTTCACTTAATGACGGTATATATCGCTTGCAGACCAAAGACATTGCAACGCTGTATGAGATATGGTGTTTCATAGAAGTAAGCCATATCGTGAAGGAGAAACTTCATTTGTCCGATGAAGATTTAGAGCATAGAAACCGCGTGGAAATGAATGGTTTGTTTACGTGGAATTTAGGTAAAGGAGAGCATTCAAGCATTCTTTTTAAGAAAGACGGTATGGAGCTGGCAGAGCTTATCTATAATCCTAAGAGTTCGGAAAAGGAAAACTGTGCGATTGGCATAAAAAATTGGACGACACCGACTGTTTCACAAAAGCCTGACATTGTGTTGCAACTCACAAAGAACGATCTTCAACAAGGCATGAAGATTACTTATCTTTTCGATGCCAAATACCGTATTGGAGGAAAGGATAAAAAAGGTGTAGATGTCCCACCCGAAGATGCTATTAATCAGATGCACAGATACCGTGATGCCATTTGTTATAAAGACTGTCAATCGGATGCTTTGAAGAAAGAAGTGATAGGCGGCTATATTCTCTTCCCCGGTAATGGGGAGACGGAAGATGTGGAGGCATCAAGGTTTTACGGTTCTATCAAAGATGTGAATATCGGAGCTTTTCCATTGCGGCCGAAGGATAAACATAACCGCAAGTTGCTGGAACAATTCATCGAACAGCTCATAGCTATGAAGTCGCAGGAAACCGTTTCTCGCGTGATACCTCAGAAAGGAGTATTTGTAGAGGTGGACAACCGTGTGCTCATCGGGCTGGTGACCCACAGCGGCAGGGAAGGCTACTTGCAGAGTTTCATTGATGGTAATGCTTCGCTATATTATACTGACAGCCATTTCCCGACCGCCATTGCTCTGCAGGGACTTCACTATTTCATGCCTTATTTCAAAGAGCAAGGCATACGTGACGTCTATGAGATTATTAGTATGAAGATTATCACGGCAAAGGAAGCGGAGCAAACAGATGGGGAAGATGGAACGGATGACCTTTGCCTCGCCTTTGGATTGCGCTTTGTACGTAGGCAATATGCTGAACTACATCCTGTTAATACGAGTCTGATGTTGAATAATACGTTCATTGACACCACATTTGACGAGTTAAGTGAGATTGTTCTCTCATGAACAGATAAAAGAGTAGGAGATAAACACCTTGTAATTAGTGTTTATCTCCTACTCAACTTAATATGCCGCTATGACTATCTTATTCCAATCCGAAAAGAATTTTCAGTCCGCCGTCAACACCGCTGAATCCCATGAATGCCATAGCGAGGAGTCCTGCTGTGACAAGTGCTATTGGCATACCGTCCATTGCTTTAGGCAGTTTCACAAGAGAGAGCTGTTCACGCAATCCTGCAAATACAATCATTGCGAGTGCAAAACCTATTGCTGTTGAGATGGCATAGACAATACCGTGAAGAAGGTCATAGTCTTTCTGTATTACAAGGATGGCCACACCCAAGATGCAGCAGTTGGTTGTAATAAGCGGAAGGAATACACCAAGAGCCTGATAAAGGGATGGTGACACTTTCTTGAGTATGATTTCTACCATCTGCACCAGTGCGGCGATGATGAGAATGAATGCTATTGTCTGCAAATATCCCAGACCGTTGGCATCAAGCACGAATTTCTGCACAATGTAAGTTACGATGGTTGCCAGTGTAAGCACAAACGTTACCGCTGCACCCATTCCTGCCGCCGTAGATACTTTCTTGGATACTCCGAGGAAAGGACAGATACCGAGGAACTGTGCCAATACCACGTTATTTACAAATATCGCTGTGATAAATATCAATATATATTCCATAATGATTCTGTTTTGTTGTTTCCGAAATATGGATTTTTACATTATGCCTTGCGCAATTTGTTGACAATTGCAATCAGATAGCCAAGGATGAGGAATGCTCCCGGTGCAAGCACGAATATGAGCATACCGTAGTCTTCGCCTTGAAGTGTGATTCCCGGTATTCCGAAGTCATCGCTCTTGAACACGACACCGGTGCCGAGGAGTTCACGAACAGCACCAAGTATGGTGAGCGCAAGTGAAAATCCGAGTCCGATACCTATTCCGTCAAAGATTGATGCCACAGGACCGTTCTTGGCAGCGAATGCTTCCGCGCGACCAAGTATGATACAGTTCACCACAATGAGCGGAATGAAAAGTCCGAGAGTGGCGTATATGCTTGGTACGTATGCCTGCATGAGCATCTGTAGCACTGTCACAAGTGATGCAATGACTACAATATATGACGGGATGCGAACCATATCAGGAATAAGGTTCTTAATCAGTGATATGAGCAGATTGGAAAGTATAAGTACGAACATGGTTGCCAGACCCATTGAAAGACCGTTTATGGCAGAAGAAGTCGTACCGAGAGTCGGACACATACCAAGAAGAAGTACAAAGGTTGGATTCTCCTTGACGATTCCATTCATCAAAACTTTAAAGTTATTCATAATCTTTGTCTCCTTTCTTTATTCGTTGCATTCGCATTTGTCTCTGCATTCAGAAGCGTTGCACTCGCTGCTTTTGCATTCATTGCCGCATTTGCCTGCTTCCATACCGCATTTTCCGGCACAACTGCACGGTTCATCGCAGTTGCAGTCTTCTCCGCATGGGCATGTTTCCACAGTCTGACCGTTGTTTGCAGATGCTACTTTGCTTGTCGCTTCGGTTTTTCCGTCAGCTTTCAGTTGGTTGTAAGCGTTTTGTATGGCAAGAAGGAAAGCGCGTGAAGTGATGGTTGAGGCTGTGATTGCATCAATATCTCCTCCGTCTTTGCTCACTGTAAAGTTGCATTTTCCGGGATTCTTGCCGATAATGTCGCCTTTCTGGTCTTTCTGGAACCACAGTCCGGCTTTGGCACCAAGACCCGGAGTCTCTGCACTGGCAAGGATGGTGTATCCGAGAATTGTGCCTTCGTTGTCGAATCCGACAAGCACCTGAAGCGGACCGCCAAAACCGTTCTCACTGGTGGATATTGCCGTGCCGAGAAGATTTCCATCTTTATCCGTGGTGGTATATACCGTATATTTGTCTATAGTTTTTGTATCCGATACCACCAGTTCGTCGTTTCCGATTACTTTCTTGATTCCGGCTGCAAGATTCTCTGCATTTATCTTTTCAATCTGAGGAGCTGTAACACTGTTGACGTATGCAAGGACTCCGCCGGCAACAACAGCGATGACGGTAAGCACCACAGCCATGTTTGTTAATGAAGAACTGAGTTTTTTCATTTCACTACCTCCCCGAATCTTTTAGGTTTACAATAATTGTTGATAAGCGGAGTGAATGCGTTCATTATAAGGATTGCAAACGACATTCCTTCCGGATATGCACCGAATGTACGGATTACAACTGTAAGGAATCCTATTGCCACACCGTATATCAGTTGTCCTTTCTTTGACATTGGTGATGTAACATAGTCTGTTGCCATGAAGACAGCACCGAGGAGAAGACCGCCGCTGAGCAGTTCTACTACCGGAGAAGCATAGACAGGGTTTGCCAGATTCATCAGTCCTGAGAATACAAAAACCGTGACGATGATGGAAACAGGAATATGCCAAGTGATGATTTTCTTTGCCAGCATAAATATCAAGCCGACAATGATGGCGAGAGCACTTACTTCGCCCAGACAGCCTCCAGTCTTTCCCACAAGCATATCCATTGCGTTTGGCGACTGCTCAAGGATGCTTGCGTCACCGGCTTTCACTGCTGCTTTCATGATTGAAAGCGGAGTGGCAGCTGTTTCTGCATCCAGATAAGTGCCGAATCCCTGCATCGGTACAGGCCATGTGGTCATCTGTACAGGGAAAGAAATGAGCAGGAATGCACGGCCGGCAAGTGCCGGATTGAAAAGATTGCATCCAAGTCCGCCGAAAGTCATCTTCACTACTCCGATAGCGAACAATGCACCTACAATCATAATCCATAGCGGAAGGTTAGACGGAACGTTGAAAGCGAGAAGCAAACCTGTCAGGATTGCGGAACCGTCCGTTACGGTCGGTTTGTCGTTCTTCAACAGGTATTTGTTGATAGCCCATTCAAAGAACACGCACGATGCAACCGATACGGCGGTTACTGTTATCGCGCCTACACCGAATATGACAAACGAGCATACGAGTGCAGGAAGAAGTGCGATGCACACACCATACATGTTCTTCTGCACCGTGTCGTTGGAATGTACATGCGGTGATAATGATACTATTAATTTATTTGCCATAGTGATTACTTTTTTGCATTTCGGGCACGAATGATACCCATAACTGTTGACTTTCCGAGACGTATAAGGTCGAGCATCGGACGGTTGGAAGGACAAGTGAACTGGCATGAGCCGCATTCGATACAGCTTGTGATGTCTTCAGCCTCCACCTTTTCCCACATACCTTTGCCTGAACATGTGGCAAGCAGATACGGTTCCAGTCCCATAGGACATGCACCGACACACTTGGCGCAGCGTATGCAAGGCTGCGGTTCTCCACGACGCGCCTCCTTGTCGTTCATTATCAGCACACCGGAAGACCCTTTGCAGATAGGAACTTCGATGTTCATGAGAGCTTTTCCCATCATCGGACCGCCGCCGATAACTTTTCCTGTGTCTTCCGGAAGTCCGCCACAAGCATCGATAAGCTGGCTCATCGGTGTTCCCATACGGGTGAGGAAGTTGCTTGGCTGTTTGAGACTCTTTCCTGTGACGGTAACGACACGCTCAAACAAAGGCTTGTTTTTCATCACAGCCTCATAAACAGCGTATGCAGTTCCTACATTCTGTATGATGGCTCCTACGCTTACCGGTAGTGCAGGAGGTGCCGGTACCTGACGACCTACGACCGCATCAATAAGCTGTTTCTCGCCGCCCTGCGGATATTTCACTTTCAAAGGCACCACTTCGATGTTCGGATATGCACTGACTTTCTCCTGCATCAGTTTGATGGCATCAGGCTTGTTGCTTTCTATGCCTATATATCCTTTGTTCACGTTTGCAGCCTTCATGAGCAATGACACTCCGACAAGTATCTGGTCTGCCTTTTCAAGCATCAGACGGTGGTCTGCCGTGAGATAAGGCTCACACTCGACGGCATTGATAATCACCCATTCCGGTTTGGAGCCCGGAGGCGGCATCAGCTTCACGTGGCAAGGGAAACATGCACCGCCCATACCAACTATTCCTGCTTTCTGGATTTTCTCTATAATCTCTTTGCCCGTCAGTTCCGGTTTGTCTTTGAGAGTCACAAGTTTGTCACTACGGTCTATTGCCTCATCCCATTCGTCGCCTTCTACCGTGATGTAAACAGCCGGTTTTGCATATCCGCTGGCGTCAACCACAGTATCTACTTTCAATACAGTACCGGAGACAGACGAGAATATAGGTGCCGATACAAAGCCGCCGGCTTCAGCAATCATTTGCCCTACTTTCACCTTGTCGCCTTTTTTCACGATAGGTTTGGCAGGTGCGCCGATATGCTGTCCCATCGGGAAAACGGCTATTTTCGGAAGATCCGCTATCTTGATGGGTTCTGCTGCCGACAATTTATTTTCTGCCGGATGTACTCCGCCAATTCTAAATGTCTTCACTTTATAATCTTGTTTTTAGTTTCTTTATAAATGTTTATTTCCCTCCGAGCAGGATTTGCTGTGACGGCAGCAACGGAGCGTCATACTTGTGCTCTATTTCTGCAATCTTGCCTGCCGACTCCTGTTTCTCCGGTGCATCCAAGTCGATAGTGCCGGCAAGGACAATCTGCTGGGACGGCAGGAGAGAAGCGTCATACTTGACGGTGATCGGCTCCCGAGGTGTTGACGGAGCTTTTGGAGCCGCAGCCTTTGTGGCAGCCTTTGCTGTTGCCGCAGTTTTTGCCGCAGGTGCCGCAGCGAGTTTCGGCTTCGGCTTTTTCCCGTTGATGTCCATGAATGCGATGACTTGTTTCGGACATGCTTTTTCGCATTCGCCGCAGAGCTGGCACTTGTTCGGGTCTATGTATGCGAGATTGTTCTCTACATGTACAGCGTCGAAACCGCAGACCTTCTCACACTTCATGCAGGCGATACATGCAGCGGCGCAAGCCTTGGTGGCTACGGCACCCTTGTCTTTGTTCATGCACTCTACATAGAAAGCCTCTTTCTTGTCGCCCGATACATTTCTGATTTCAATGATGTTGCGAGGACAAGCCTTTGCACAAGCACCACAAGCCGTACACTTTGTAGCATCGACTTCCGGCAGCCCTGTGGCAGGGTTCATCTTGATGGCACCGAACTGACATGCAGCTACACAATCGCCGCATCCGAGACATCCGTATGCGCAGTTTGTTTCGCCGCTGCATGTCGTGTTGGCCACACGGCAGTTCTTCACACCGTCATAAACTGCCACACGAGGGCGGTTTTCACATGTTCCGTTACAACGGACAACTGCAACTTTTGGTGCAGAGGCACCCACTTGCATGCCAAGAATCTTTGCCACTTTCTCCATGACAGGCTGGCCGCCGACAGGACACAGATGCCCCTCCAGTGAACCTGCATCCGCAGCTTTCACACAGGCTGAGGCAAAGCCGCCGCATCCCGGGAATCCGCATCCGCCACAATTTGCCTGAGGCAGCACTTCGCTTACCTGAGCAATACGCGGGTCTTCCTTGACTGCAAATTTCTTGGATACAAAGAACAGCACGAGTGCTGCGATAAGTCCAATTGCACCCAACACGATTACAGCAATAAGAATTACGTTCATAAGTTTTGTTATTTAGATATTAATACAGTTAACTTTAAATCTTTTCAATCATGAACAGGAACTTCTTGCTGAACTTTTCCTTTCCCATCCATAATATAATGTAATAGACGGCAAGCACCGCAAACACCATGCCGACAGCGGCAACGTCATTCACGTGGAAAATCTCTACCGCGAGTGTCAGCCATGCCACAATAAGAACCAATGGGATTACAAATGCGAATATTACGGCATCGCGTCCCATCGACGCAGAACCATATACCATCACTTTCTCTCCTATATTATAAGAAGAAGCATCGGAAGTGTATAAATCGATGATTTTCTCCTTGCTTTCCGCCGAGGCGCACAAGGTTCTGGCTTGGCATAAGGAACATGCTGAGGACTGCACAATCTTTACTCGTACATGACAGCCTTCAATACTTTCTATAATGCCGTGATGTTCAATCTTGCCTTTCATACTTTTTGCTAAGTGCAGATTACAATTAACATGCAAAATTAATATAAATATCTAAACCGAAGAAACGCTATCGGATATTTTGTGGCATAAAATCCGAAAATTTTTTCTCGTTTATCTGAAAAAGGTTGTAACTTTGCACCGTTGTTACGTGTTAGCAGCATTTCAAATCATAATTTATTAATAAAAACTATTAAAGATGGCAACTAAAATTAGATTGCAGCGTCATGGTCGCAAGAACTGCGCTTTCTATGCGATTGTGATTGCAGACGTGAGAGCACCACGTGATGGTCGTTTCATTGAGAAAATCGGTACTTACAACCCGAACACAAATCCGGCTACGGTTGATTTGAATTTTGAGCGCGCTTTGCATTGGGTTCTTTGCGGAGCACAGCCAACAGACACAGTAAAGAATCTTCTCTCTTCTGAAGGTGTTTATATGAAGAAGCACCTCCTCACAGGTGTCAAGAAGGGTGCATTCGACGAGGCTACAGCTGAAGCTAAGTTTGAGGCATGGAAGAATGAGAAGGAAAGCAAGAAGGCTGCTATTGTAAGCAAGCAGGCTGATGCAAAGAAGACTGCTGTGGCAGAGCGTCTTGCTGCTGAGAAGAAAATAAATGAGGCTATCGCTGCTAAGGTTGCAGAGAAGAAAGCTGCTGCCGCTGCTGCAAAGGCTGAGGCTGAAGCTGCTGCACCTGCTGAAGAGCAGCCTGCTGAAGCTTAATTTTTTCTTGGATGCGAATGGCTTAAAGGACATTCGTATAACTTTTAGCAAGGGACTGGAGAATGGATTTTCTTCCGTCCCTTGTTTTTTTGCTTCCGTTTGGACGTCTTTTATTGGCTTCCTTGTCTTGTCTCGACGGACAACTCACATGTGTTTCGCGGGATGTTCTCGGCAGATTCCTCATGTGTTACTTGTATGTATTAGCAGATGTGTCCGACAGACTCCTCGTGTATATTTAGCGGGTGTGTTCACAGACTCCTCCGTCGCTACGCGCCACCTCCCCTAACTTAGGGGAGGAGCCAAGTTACCGTATTGGGTGTTATCGCCATTGGAATTTTCATAGTCTTTTCAAGCTATGGTATATAGGCTCCTCCCCTAAGGCATTCTATGTTCCAATCCAAACAAAAATCCGTTTATTTATAGTTCAGGCATAAA
>JAJPZU010000091.1:5593-14323 GCA_021204165.1 Prevotellaceae bacterium | reverse complement strand
GTGCCAGAGGGCTTGGAATTTTAACATTTGACAAAATCAAAAAGTAAGTATTTTAAACAAATAAGGCTCTATAAGATTTTATTCATAAAGATTTGCTTTCTTTCTGTCAAAATGGAAGATACTTCAAAAAAACGATGTCAAAAATTTTTTTATGGGAACCTGAAAGCAGGTAATCTCATAGGTGTATCAGACAGACTCCTCCCGCGTTATCGCTAACTTCGGGATGTAGCGCAGCAACAATGGAAAAGTTTGGCGAACATGTCAATTTATCAGACGCAGTAATGATAAAAATACGGCAAAATTGACTTCAAAACTATTCCAAGAATCTGGAATCATATAAGAAATGGTTCAAGACCTACATAAAACCCGTTGAAAATATATAAAAACCGCTTCTCAATAATCGTTCATCAATTCTACCGCCCTTGTTTTTTGTATATCACTTTTTTGTAGTACATTTGCATTAATAAAAAAACAAATCAATAACGCAAAATAACAAAACAAAGAATTATGGACGTTGAAAAGGTGGAAGAAACAAAGTATGAACCACTCAACTTTGTTGAAGAAGCAGTGAAGAAGGATTTGGAAGACGGCAAAAATGGAGGACGTATCCAAACTCGTTTTCCGCCTGAACCAAACGGCTATCTGCACATAGGTCATGCAAAAGCAATATGTATAGACTTCGGAATTGCAGCCAAACACAATGGTGTATGTAATCTGAGATTTGATGACACCAATCCTTCAAAGGAGGATACGGAATATGTAGATGCCATCACAGAGGACATCAAGTGGCTGGGATTCAAATGGGAAAACATATATTATGCTTCCGACTACTTTCAGCAGCTTTGGGACTTTGCCGTAACCCTCATCAAAGAGGGGAAAGCATATATAGACGAGCAGTCGAAAGAAACGATTGAGCAGCAGAAAGGAACACCACAGCAGCCGGGTGTGGAGAGTCCTTACCGTAACCGCCCCGTAGAAGAGAGTCTCGACCTCTTTGAAAGGATGAACAAAGGCGAATTTGAGGAAGGAAGCATGGTGTTGCGTGCCAAGATAGACATGACAAGTCCGAACATGCACTTCCGCGACCCTATCATCTACCGCATCATAAAGACTCCTCACCACAGAACGGGTACCACATGGCAGGCATATCCTATGTATGACTTCGCGCATGGTCAGAGCGACTACTTCGAAGGTGTGACCCACTCTATCTGTACACTCGAATTTGAGGTGCACCGCCCACTCTACAACTTCTTCATCGACGAACTGAAGGAAGGTAAGGACTTGGAAGACAATCGTCCTCGCCAGATTGAGTTCAACCGCTTGAACCTTACTTATACGGTGATGAGCAAGCGCAAGCTTCTCGCACTTGTGAAAGAAGGACTTGTAAACGGATGGGACGACCCTCGTATGCCAACGTTGTGCGGATTCCGCCGACGCGGATACAGCCCTGAGTCGATACGGAAATTCATCAAGATGATTGGCTACACAAAATATGAGGCTCTGAATGACTTTGCCATGCTTGAAGCCGCTGTACGCGAAGATTTGAATGCGAGGGCTACACGTGTGAGTGCAGTCATCAATCCTGTGAAACTCGTCATCACCAACTATCCGGAAGACAAAGTGGAGGTGCTGGAAGCAATAGACAATCCGGAAGATCCGGAAAGCAAGACACACACCATAGAGTTCAGCCGTGAGCTGTGGATAGAGAGAGAGGACTTCATGGAGGATGCACCGAAGAAGTTCTTCCGTCTGAGCGTAGGCAGAGAAGTACGACTCAAAAACGCTTATATCGTGAAGTGCACCGGAGTGAAGAAGGATGCCAACGGAGAAATCGAAGAAATATACTGTGAATATGACGAGAACACCAAGAGCGGAATGCCAGATGCAAACCGCAAGGTGAAAGCCACACTGCACTGGCTCAGCTGCAAGCACCGTCTGCCGGCAGAGGTTCGTCTTTACGACCGTCTGTTCATGGTGGAGAACCCGAGTGCCGACGAGCGTGACTTCAGAGAGCTGCTTAATCCGAACTCATTGGAGATACGTACAAACTGCTATGTAGAAAAATATCTCACAGAGTTTAAGCCTCTCGACCACTTGCAGTTCCAGCGTATAGGATATTTTACTCCGGACAAGGATTCTACTCCTGAGAGACTGGTGTTCAACCGAACTGTCGGACTGCGCGACAATTGGTCTAAGATATTCAAATAAAGTCATCCGTGAGGTTGTAAAACTTGCAAGATTCATTCTTTCTCTTCAGTTTTACAACCTCCTGTTTTATCTTTTTCATATTCATAATCGAAGAACCTAAAGACCTTACAAGCCCATATTTTTTCATGAACAAAGACTTCTTTGAATCACAAGAATTTCAAGACAAACTCGCAAGTTATGAACTTGCAAACACACTCGGACAAGGATGCTACTTTGACACAGAAGATTTTGTCGATATTTCCGACTATTATCTGGATAATAATCGTCCGGATGATGCCATGCGCGCAATAGATCAGGGACTACTCATACACAAGGACAACAACCATCTGCTGGCAATCAAAGCCGGAGTATTCATATACAAGCATCAATTCACGGATGCTTTGGACATCATAAACCAGATACAGGATTATCCAAACAACGAAATGCTCTATATCCGGGCACAGCTTGCTTATGCCCTTGACCACGACTTACAGAAAGCGGAGGCTTTATTCTGTGAATGGCTTGAGAAAGAAGAAAAAGAGTTGGCGGCAAACTATGAAAAGAATGAAAGCAGAGATATCATAAGGGACGACTACATCCATGTCATCATGTCGTTCATCGACCTCTCGGACACAAGAGACGGGGAAGCAGCGCGAAAATGGATTGACAAATACATCGAGCGTTTCTCACCTCTCGGCAATTATGATTCCGATTTGCTTTTGGCGGACATCTGTCGCGAAGAAAACATGACAGACTATGTGGAACGAGTATATACCCTACTGCTTGATACCAACCCTTATCTTGACTCGGCATGGGCTATACTGGCCGCCGCACAAAACATCAACGGAAAATTTGAGGAAGCAATAATATCCGCTGATTTCGCTTTGGCAATCAACCCGGAAGATTATGATGCCATCCTGACCAAAGCGCACAGCTACTATGGCATGAACGATTCGAGCAATGCGCTTCCGCTATTTCAGAAATACATTGACAAGACAGACGACCATAGCCAATACCTCTATTTAGGACTATGCCTTGTGCTGGAAGAACATACGGAAGAAGGATACAAATATATAAAAGGCGCACAAGACTTTTATGAGAGCAAAGGCATAGAAGACAAATCCGTATATGCCTCCATGTGTTATGAGATTGCAGATGTTTATAATACAGGCAGATTCTATACGGAGGCAGAAGAGACAATAGACAAAGCTCTGAGCATCGACTTCGACAATCCGGACTTCCTTCTTCTGAAAGGAAGTATAGTGCTTGCGTTCAATGAAATCAATGAATCGCTCAGATACTTTGCAAGAGCCGTGGCGAAGACTCATGACAAGGTACGTACTTATATATATATAGGAATACGCTTCATGTCGTTTGAAGAATATGAAGTTGCCGTATTCATGTTCAACAAAGCTCTTGAGGAAAAGAATGACCCGAACTGCACAATGGCACATGCTTATCTTGCCTACATATTCTTTCATACAAAACAATACGAGGAATTTCTCAACCATCTGAAAATTGCATGTAAAGAATATCCGGATATTACGAGAAGCCTTTTCGGCGACTTGTTTCCGAATGTAAAACCGGAAGAGTATTACGAATTTGTTACGACAACGAAGAAAATAAGCGCAAAAGATACGGATAACAAGGACAAAAAAGAAGAATAAGCATCATTTCCGAAGTTTATTTGTCACCATCCGAATCTTATAGAAAGAATTTCAAAAAAAGACGGTTGAGTCATGAACCCAACCGTCTTCTTATTTTATGATTCCGACAACTTCTGCATGTCAATCATTCCATGCAACAATTGTCCGAAGAGAATCAAATTAATTGAACCACTTAACATAGCAGAAGTCCTGACGATGAGGCAGGTCAGCATTCTTAGGATACATACGATATGCAACCTTGAAGCTTCCGGAAGTAGGAATACAATGAGTTTCTTCGAATGTGAAGAGATTTCCATCGCGCTTTACAACCTCCAGCGGTTCAACACTATATACATGCTCCTTACCGTCATCGTCAACGCGTACAGTCACAAGCTCCAAACCGATAGCATCATCAAGTCCCTGCTCGTCAACAACGTAGCGAATCTTATACTTCTGACCGCTCTGTACATTTCCGTTCAAGACATCCTGCTCTTTCTCTGATGAAACCACAGTGATGTTGCCCCAACGTTCTGCAACTTGCTCCTTCCAAAGAACAATTTCCTTCGCCTTCTTATAATTGTCAGCAAACAGAACCTTAGAACGCTCAGCAAGCTTAGAATAGAAGCGGTCGTAGTAGTCATCCAACTGACGCTTCATTGTGTAATGAGGAGCAACCTGAGCGATAGAGTTCTTCACTGTACGAATCCATCCTTCGCTATATCCCTTGGCATTACGTGCATAATAAAGAGGAAGAATTTCATTTTCAAGCAAAGAATATATTGTTGCAGCGTCAAGCTGATCCTGCTGCTCCTGATTCTGGTATGTACGCTTCTCTGTAAGAGCCCAACCGACACCTTCGCGATAGCCCTCAAGCCACCATCCGTCAAGAACAGAAAGGTTGACAACACCATTCATAAGAGCCTTTTCGCCAGAAGTACCAGATGCCTCAAGAGGACGAGTAGGAGTATTCATCCAAATATCGACACCTGTAACAAGACGACGTGCCAGCTTCATGTCATAGTTCTCAAGGAAGATAATCTTGCCAAGGAACTCAGGACGACGGCTGATTTCATAAATCTTCTTGATAAGTCCCTGACCAGCTCCGTCATGCGGATGTGCTTTTCCTGCAAACAAGAACTGTACCGGATAGTTAGGATTGTTGACAATCTTTGCAAGGCGGTCAAGGTCTGAGAACAAAAGGTGAGCACGCTTATATGTAGCAAAACGACGTGCAAAACCAATAAGAAGCGCATTCGGGTTAATCTTCTCAAGCAATGAAACGATACGAGAAGGGTCTCCCTGATTCTTCAACCAATCTTCACGGAAAGCACGCTGTATGTATGCTATAAGCTTATTCTTCAGAGCCTGACGAGTCTTCCATATCTCCTCATCTGGCACATTATAGATAGCCTCCCAAAGTTTTGCATTGCTCTGGTCATTGTAGTATGACTTGTCGAAATGCTTGCCATAAAGAGTCTTCCACTCAGAAGCGCTCCATGTAGGGAAGTGTACACCGTTTGTTACATAGCCCACATTGTCAAGCTCCTCCGGGAAGTATCCTTTCCATATACCGGAGAACATATCCTTTGAAACTTTTCCGTGAAGCCAGCTTACACCGTTCACCCATGAGCATGTGTTACATGCGAATGTGGACATACAGAAACGTTCTCCCTTATCCTCAGGATTGATACGTCCCATTCCGATAAATTCATCCCAGCTTATGCCAAGCGCCTGCGGATAGCCTCCCATGTACTTACCAAAGAGACCTTCGTCAAAATAGTCATGACCAGCAGGAACCGGAGTGTGAACAGTGTAAAGAGAAGAAGAACGAACAACCTCAAGTGCTTCATTGAATGAAAGTCCTTCTTTCACATAGTCAACAAGACGCTGTACATTGCAAAGTGCAGCATGACCCTCGTTACAGTGATATATATCTTTCTTTATTCCAAGCTTCTTGAGTGTAAGCACACCACCTATACCGAGAAGAATCTCCTGCTTCAAACGGTTCTCCCAGTCACCACCATAAAGGTTGTGAGTAATAGAACGGTCAAATTCGCTGTTGAATTCATTGTCTGTATCCAGCAAATACAACTTGATACGTCCTACATTAACGCGCCATACATAAGCATGTACAGTGTAGTTGTTGCAAGGAACATCCACTACAACCGGCTGTCCGTTTTCGTCCAACTCGTGTTCAATCGGAAGACTACCGAAGTTCTGTGCTTCATATTTAGCCACCTGCTGACCATCCATAGACAATGCCTGAGTGAAGTATCCGTAACGATAAAGGAAACCAACGGCGCACATGTCAACATTACTGTCTGAAGCTTCCTTCAAATAGTCGCCGGCAAGGATTCCGAGACCACCGGAATAAATCTTAAGAACATGAGACAAACCGTACTCCATACACAGATATGCCACTGACGGACGAGTTGCATCAGGCTTTACATCCATATATTTACGGAAATCAGCATATACTTTATTTACACGTTCCAAGACCTTCTTGTCTTTTGACAATTCTTCAAGTCTCTCATAATTCATCCGAGCCAGAAGAAGTACCGGATTCTGTCCCACCTTCTTCCACAAATCCGGATCAAGATCATTGTAAAGATCTGTTGCTTCGTTATTCCATGACCACCACAAGTTATATGCAATTTCATCCAATGGCCTCAGTCCCTCTGGAATAAAAGATCTTACGCTAATATCCCTCCAATTAGGAGTGTTAGCATTACTTGCCTGAATTCTCATAATCTTTTTTATTTGTATATTATATAATTGTTTACTAAAAGAACTTCCAAAGCACAAATCCTATACTTTTGCAAATAACAAACAGGATTATGCCAGAAAACATCCCTTTATTTCTAAATCTCTATTTCATTTTATTCAAAGCTCACTTTGACATCCTCTTACCTGCATTTGTGAGAGCAATGTCATACGCTTTATAGTAATACTTGATGAAATGCTTCCACAGAGCCTTCTCTGCAATCGCAGCAGCCTTCTTCCGGATTCCTGCAACAGCCTTGCTGTCCAGTTTGGAAAACTCAAGCAACGTTGCACAAATAGAGTCAGACACTTCGTCAAAGTTGAAATCAGAACGGTGTACAGTCTTTACACCATCAGAAATCTCGCTCTCACCTTTCTTCAGACTATTAGCCCAAAGTCCAAAACCGGCAAGATCAGTCGTAATGCAAGGAACATGAAAAGCCACACTTTCTGTAGGAGTATATCCCCAAGGCTCATAATAAGAAGGATAAACACAAATATCATTTCCAATAAGAATATCATAGTAGTGCATATTGAAAATGCCATCATTTCCATCAAGATAACACGGAACAAATATCACTTTCACCTTATCTTCCGGCTTGTTATACATACCAAGCCAATTCATTTGTCCTAAGACAGAATCTTCATTCTGATTATACAGCTCATGAGTAATACGCGGATTCTCACACGCATCTCCGTCGGCTTTTTTTGAAGCAAGCTTGGCTTTAAGGTCAGCTCTCGCCTCTTTCATCCATGCAGGCACCATAACAAAAGCCAGCACTTCACGTTCAAGCCTGCTGTCATGCCTCAGCCTGTTAAGCGAATCAACAAACAAATCAATTCCCTTATTCTTATATTCATACCGTCCGCCGGTGCTCACAATCAAAGTGTCGTCACCGAGATTTGTCCCCATCAAAGCATTCGCCACAGCAAGCATCTTTTTTCTTGCAGCTTTACGCGCCTCATCAAACGGTGCACCAACTTTCGGAACGAAATCATTTTCAAATCCATTCATCAAGACCACATCTGCAGGACGATCCAGAAGTTCCTCGCACTCACGTGCTGTGATATCACTCACCGTAGTAAAGCAATCCACGTTAGCAGCGGTCTGTTTCTCTATCGAATGCTTCGACTGCATGTTCAGCTCCAATGCCATCTGGTCGCCGTTATATGCAAACAGATAATCATAAAGCGGCTTTCCGTTTCCTGCAATCGAGCGTCCTATACTTGTTGCATGTGTCGTAAAAATAGTGACTATCGACGGCACCGCTTTCTGCACATACAATGCGCCAAGTCCGGTCATCCACTCATGAGCCTGATAAACCACCTTGTCAGATGGCTTCATGCCATTGAACTTATAATAGCTTTCCACCACCTTTCCGGCAGCATAAGAAAACATGGAGGCTTCATCATAATCGCCGTAAGCATGTAAAGAATCTACTCCATAATTGTTCCATGCCCAAGCATATATATCATTTTTCTGATTGAAAAAAGGATTGAAATCCACTAATACCGCTATCGGCTCCCCGGGGATAAGCCAACGTCCTATACGTATATCAAGTCCGTCTGCCTCTTTTGCATACTTTCTCCATTTGGAAAGAAGCTGTTTGCTTTCTTTAAAAAGAGGGTTCTTCTTGCCAATCCAAAAGTCCGGTCCTATAAATATCACCTTGTCAGCCATAGCGTCCTGTAAAGTCTTTGCCCTTGTTGACAATACAGTATAAATACCACCGACTTTATTACATACTTCCCAACTTGATTCAAAAATCAAATCCGGGGATAAAAGTTTCTTCGGCATAATTCTAAAAAAATATTTTTTACCTTTAACTTTAATATATATATATGAAAGTGGGGACAAAGATAATGTTTTTTTTTCACATCACAAAAAAACAATCTAATTCTTAAGATTTCAAAAACAAACATTCAGTCTCTTTATAGAAAAGAACGAAATGGGATAGACAGGGAATCAACGAGAAGAAAACCTGAGGCATCATCTTTTTTTCTCCAGCAACATTCCATCACAAAAAAACAGGACTTCATTACGAATGTCCTGTCCTTGAGCGGAAAACGAGACTCGAACTCGCGACCCCAACCTTGGCAAGGTTGTGCTCTACCAACTGAGCTATTTCCGCAA
>JAJPZU010000091.1:0-5493 GCA_021204165.1 Prevotellaceae bacterium | reverse complement strand
TCGCGACCCCAACCTTGGCAAGGTTGTGCTCTACCAACTGAGCTATTTCCGCAACATTTTTCTGTTATAATAAGAGGCTTTTGTTACCCCTTATGCCCTTCCTCCGAATTGCGAGTGCAAAGGTAGGACTTTTTACAATTCCGACAAAATAAAATCCCGTTTTTTTTGCAAAAATCCGACAATAAAATATCAACAGTTTGAAAATTAGTGATTTGAGAATTACTCTCTGATAATCGAGGATAATGACTTGGCAGCAGTCGCAATTTCTGTGATTTGCGGTGCTATTCTATCAAACAACTCTTTTGGAATACAAATATGGTCAGTTTTGTTGAAACAAGAAAACGTAGGCTTACAATTCTGCTTCAATTTTGTTTTCCGATTTGCTGATTTCCATAGCAAAAGTCTTGAAGTCCGTTATATCCTGCGGAACAAGAAAGAAGTATTTCTGCACTTCGGCATTTGCATCTTCCCCATATCCGTACAAATGATACCTCTCTTTTGTACTCACTTTGTCTGTAGGAAGAATGAAAACTCCTATTTGCCCTTTTAAACGATACAAATAGGTAATCATCTGATTAACATCGTCCCTCGTATCTATATTCCTTTTATATTTTGCATCGGCAATTACAGAATCTTTCTATCTGTAGAAATCAGGATAGCGTGGAAATAGATTGTGGGTTGCCAAATAGATTCGTCCTGTCCCTTTCTTGTTATTGGGATGCTTGAATCCTTGTTTTGAAAGGATGGTTGCAAGATACTCTTCCCATAAATATGAGACATCAAATAAGACACCATGTATTTTGTCATCCTTTGCTCCGTACTTGTTCTTTTCATGTCTCAATATGCGCAAGCAGAGTTTTTGGAGTGGTGTATAACGGGAATAATATGGATGACTTACAACTTTTAGATTGGCTTTTACAACCTTTTCTCTTTCCTGTCTGTTATAGTGTGGAGTTGAGCGAATGATTTGTGCAACGCTGGTATGTGTATCAGCATCATTTTCCAACAGCATTTTCCCAAATGAAGTTTTACCAATGTAGTCAATGGTATGTCGTATCAGTTCGGTTACATGGTTGTCATGGCTAAACTCACGAGTACGATATGCAATCCGACCATTAAAAGGCAAATTTGTTTTCAAATGCCTGTTGATGTCTATTGTACCTCGTACATTAGCGTCATTATACTCATTTCGCTGATATTCTTTATATATTCCTTGGGCTAACGCTTCGTTAAGAAGTTTCGGGAAAAGCAGCAATAGAAAATCAAACGCTTGTTCATCTGTCGTTTCGTGCAGCATATTAACAAGATTGATGCGCAAAACTTTTTGAAGCATATAGTGCAAAAAGAAATCTTGCCTTACGTTTGTAGAGAAACGAGAATGTATGGAGAGGGATTGCCCGTTCACATTGATAAAACCTGCGATGTTTCCGGTATTCAATATCGCTTCCGTACATTGATTGTCCTTCCAGCGTAGCTGTAGATTCAACAAGGATTGCTTGTCGGCCTCATCTTCACAGCGATAGAAAGAATGGGGATATACAAGCAGACCGTTACCGCTATCGCTCAATAAATCGGATATAGTTCTGTTAGCAATGCACTGTAGCGGCAAATACTCATCAAGGTTATATTTGATGGTGTATGTTGTATTGTCTGCGAGTATAATCATTGGATATTCCCGTTATAATATACCTGTTCCAACATTATGAGGTTTTCTGTAGCATTTGCAGAGCCTCTTAAATATTCAAAAAGCACTCCTTTCAAATGATTCTCCCATAAATGCCTGTAAGCTGCATTCTTGTTGGAATGGTCTTCATTGAGATAGAGTAGTATTTTACTGAAATAAGAGCCGCCTATATGGTATGCTGCATTGAGTCCGTCTATACCTGTATCGCTATCTTCGTCCCATATTGCCGCATTCAAATTTTTCATCTTTTCGACAACTTCATCTTTCATTTCTTGAAGTTCATCAAGCATACCCGTATTCTCGTTAGCTTTTATTTCTTCCCAAGCAAAACGGCGACGCATGGCAAAATCCATACTTTCCACACTACGGTCGATGTCGTTCATTGTTCCGATGATATATACGTTTTCGGGAACATAGAATCCTTCATAGAACGAATCAGTTTTATCTGTAATCAAATTTTGATATTGGGTTTTGACCAGTCCCTTTTTTCCGCGATAGCCCGGGTCAATGCTAAAGAAAAGCTCTCCGAATATCTTGGAAATCTCTCCACGGTTGATTTCGTCAATGATGAAGATATGTTTTTTACTCTTCAAATTATATTTGGTGTTTCCGTTTTTAGATTGTTGGAAGGATAATGTCCTATTTAGCAATTTTTGTAATATCCAGCCATATTCGACATAATCAATTGTTTTTGTGTTTCTTGACACCTTCCTTACCAGTGCACAATAATCATCTCTTGAAAAAGAAGATAAATCCCAAATATGCCTATTTACCAATTCATTATACATCAATTTTATATTTTCTTCTTTTTCTGCTCTTGGACTATTTACCCTATATTCTATGCGCCCTTTTTTATTTATTTTTACAGGATAACTCTTTCCCTTTGGACTTTGATATGATGTTATTTTTCCCTCTCTAATATCTGCAACTATACCATTATAAATACTATCAAATAAATTTTCGTTTTCTGACATTTCTATCGCGGTTATTGCACGTTTACAAAAAGCCTTGAACACTCCGTCTTTTCTTTCAAACCCAATATTGCCGTTATTATCGGGTGGAGTTGGGCGTAATCCCTCTACAAAATCAGTATAATCGTATGAAGGATGGAATTGTACGAAGTCATAGTCGGCTCCCATTGCTTCGGCTATGGCTTTCGCCAAATATGTTTTTCCAGTTCCTGGTGCTCCTGTTAGAATAAGATTCTTATTAGCTTCTAACAGCTTTATGTATTTTTCATATTTTTGTTCTTCCATATTGATGTTGTTATTGTGTAGCAAAAAATTAGATATGTATTGTGGTATGTCATCTTTCTGATTTAATGTACCATAAGGTGGCCATTGCTTCTCGTAAGGCTGGATGTTAAATTCAGAAGCAGGGATGTATCCTTGCTCTTTGAAACAAAGCCAAGCTACATCAACATAATGAGAATAATAAGATTCATTGTCATCTTCATCTATTCCTGCATAATGAATTTTTTCCTTGTATTTATATTGAGATAAAGCAACTCCAATACCCCATAGACCCAAATTGTTGTTTGTACAACAGATTATATCCCCTTCATTTATTTGCTTTAGAAGAGTGAATGGTCCTATTGCAGTAGGAATGTCTTTGTATTCCTGTTTGATTTCGTCAATGGTATAATTTGTGTAATCGGTATGATTCCATCCGATAGACATGAAATTATGCGAGAGAAAACTTTCCCAAGCAAACTCTTTTTGCCCTTTACAATGAGTAGGGCATATAAAATAACATTTACGTTGATGTTGTAAATCGGAAATATCCCAATCGTTAGGAATGAGGAAACAAGCAGAATCTTTTTCTAAGCCCAATGTTGCCATAAAAAGCTCAAATTGCTTTGAAAGATATTTATCTGCAATTTCTTTGTATAATTTCAACTCTCGAAATTTATTATTGGTCTGCGTTCCATGTCCATGATTGGCCGTGTGCTTTTCCCTTGTATTGTTTTTGTAACCGACAAAACGACTTGGAGCAAACAGCAATGAATTACCAAATGCTTCAACAACATACCATTTGCCTCTTTGGAATCGCTGTAAAGCCCATTCTCTATCTTCAGAATTGGTGCTTTTAGCATAAGAGTAAAGTGTATATATGTTCTTAACAACATCTATTCTGTTTTCTATGAAATCAGTTCTTTCCATTATTTTCATCTAAATCTTACACAAAAGTACAAAAAAATCCGTGATACGGCATCCCATTATCACGGATTTTCTTCTGATTCATAAGTTAATACGCTGACTCTTTCTCTTTGCAGGTATTCCCAGCGTTTCCATAAACTCATATTTCTTTCGTCTGAACCAACTAATGTGCGAAACACCGTCTATCTTGAAATCAAACATTCCTTCCTTGTCCTCTTCAAGTGAACATATCGTTTTGTCTGCCTTGAAGTGTTGGTTAAACTCTCGTGAATACAGTTCGCCTTTAATGGAAATATCCTTGAATGTGCATAGTTTCCTAATAACGGCATCGCCAAAGTTCAAAGTGCCACGCAAGAATTTAATGGTAGGCATAAGCCCTTCTATATGGTAAAATGCCCGCATACTTTGTATTCAAAAGCCGAAATGTCGTTTTCAAGTTTCGTATTGGTCACTTTTGCGTAAATCTGCGTAGTGGCTATAGTCATGTATCCGAGTATCTTACTGACGCTTTCTATCGGCATGCTTTGCTGAAGTTGAAATTGCCGACAAATAAAAATATCTGTGCAGAGAGGAGTTAAAAACAGAGCACTGTTTTTAACTCCTCTCTGCACATAAAATATGTTTTCAGCTCAATTATCTGCTTGAACAGCAATACACTGTCAGAACCAAATAAGATCAGTCCATCCTGTCACGATAATCTTCATAAGTAAACCGGCGGAAAAGCTCAAATGCCCCATCCACATGGAGCAGCCCTATCGAAGGATGGGAAATGCCATTAAACATACAGGTCTTTACTGTTGTGTAATGAATCATATCTTCAAAGATAATATTTTCTCCAACTTTCAATTCATGGTCAAACTTCCATAATCCCATAAAGTCACCACTCAGACAGCTGTTTCCACCTATTCTATATATATGCTCACCGTTTCGTGCCGCCTCCAAAGAATCATCATCCAGAGTTTCCGCACCTCTGACAGCCGGCTTATAAGGCATCTCCAGACAGTCGGGCATGTGACACGTAAAGCTGGCATCTATAATAGCAGTTCTCACCCCACTGTTTTCCACAACGTCCACCACAGAAGTCACCAGAGGGCCTGTCTGCCATGCAAACGCAGAACCCGGCTCAAGAATTACACGCAACCACGGATAACGTGACCGGAAATCCTGTAGAGTCTCAATCAGCAAGTCGGTGTCATAATCCTTGCGTGTCATAAGATGACCTCCCCCGAAGTTAATCCATTTCAGTTGAGGGAACCATCCGGCAAACTTCTCTTCTATATGCACAAGAGTACGACGGAAGACATCCGACCCGCTCTCACAATGGCAGTGAATATGAAAGCCCTCCACCCCTTCCGGCAGTTTTTCGGAAAGCGCAGACGAGAGTATGCCGAAACGGCTGCCCGGAGCACACGGATTATAAAGCTCTGTCTCGATTTCCGAGTATTCAGGATTCACCCGCAAACCGCACGAGACTGCCGGCCGAGCAGCCTGTTCCGCACAAGCCACACCGGCATTGTATGCCGACACCAAAGGGTAGAAACGTTCATACTGGCTCATGGAGTTAAAAGTAATGTGAATGCTCAATTAATTTATTTTCGCGAAGTGCGCCTACTTCTATGACCGCACTAACTGATATGCACGAATCACAGA
>JAJPZU010000232.1 GCA_021204165.1 Prevotellaceae bacterium | reverse complement strand
CTGTCGAATACGTCTGCCAATATACACAAGCCGCACATGAGGAGTCTGTAAACACCCCCATTACATATACATTGAATACAACCCACTAAATACAGATGAGTAGTCTGTCGAACACACCCTGTTAAATATAAATACATTCACTTAAACAAAAGCATCAATATATTCACATAGAAAGAAAAAGAGAAATCAATCCAATTTCAGATATAAATTCACCAAGTACAACAGAGAAAATCCGGACAACATCAGAATTAGTCTGATATTTTCTGTACTTTTGCATAAATAGTGCGTAGCCGTTATAAACCCTTTATTGATTCAGAGGAGTGCGGATACCGCTATTTAACTCAAATTCATATACTGATTTATGGCAAAAGGAAAAATAATAGTAGCGGGAATTGGACCGGGAAATGCAGACGACATCACACCGGCTGTGCTTAAAGCTGTGTCTGAAAGTGACATCGTGATAGGCTATAAATACTATTTCCGTTTCATAGAACATGCCCTGAAAAAAGATGCCGTATGTATCGACAGCGGTATGCGACAGGAAAGGCAACGTGCGGAAGAGGCTTTCAACATGGCACGAGAGGGACACACCGTGTGTGTTATCTCTTCAGGGGATGCCGGCATATATGGCATGGCTCCGTTGATACACGAAATGTCTGTGAAGAATGGCGACGAACAGATAGAGATAGAGACTCTCCCCGGAATCAGTGCTTTCCAGAAAGCAGCCTCTTTGCTCGGTGCGCCTACGGGACATGACCTGTGCATCATTTCTATGTCAGACCTCATGACACCGTGGGCCATGATAGAAAAAAGAATCAGGGCGGCGGCAACGGGCGATTTCGTCACTGCGGTCTATAATCCGAAGAGCCACGGCAGGTACTGGCAGATTTATCGTCTGAAAGAAATCTTCATGCAGGAACGAGAAGCCGGGACACCTGTAGGCTATGTACGGAATGCCGGCAGGGAGGGGCAGATGGTTGTCATTACCACACTGGAGCTGTTTGACCCGGAAGACATTGACATGTTTACTGTGGTCATCATTGGCAATTCACAAACCTATATGGCACATACGGCCGACGGCTCCCGGGATATAATGATTACTCCGCGCGGATATTACAGGGAGGACTTGTCGGACGAATCTGCCAATATAGGACAGAACATCATGATAAAGTCTTTCCGGACAATAGAAGGAGAACTCCGGAACAAGGATATTCCTTTGGACAAGAAATGGGCGATGCTCCATGCCATTCATACCACGGCGGATTTCGACATGGAACGTCTGCTGTGGATGGACGCCAATGCCGTTGCCTCCTTGTATGAAAAAGTGAACAGTGGAGAACTGAAGATGATAGTCACCGATGTGACAATGGCGGCTTCCGGAATACGCAAGGGGGCATTGCAAAGGCTCGGCATAGAAGTGAAATGCTACATCAACGACCCTCGTGGGGCGGAAATGGCGAAAGAACAGAACATCACCCGTGCACAGGCCGGAATGCGTCTGGCGGCACAGGAACATCCGGACGCGCTCTATGTCTTCGGCAATGCCCCGACCGCCTTGCTCGAACTGTGCGATTTGATACGCAAGGGAAAGGCTTCGCCTGCCGGCATCATTGGTGCTCCGGTGGGATTTGTGCATGTCGAAGAATCCAAACATGCCGCCAAGCCATTCCGTTCCATCCCGAAAATTCTTATAGAAGGACGAAAAGGCGGAAGCAATCTGGCCGCCACACTTGTCAATGCCATACTCACCTATGACGATGCCGGACAGCTCAGACCGGGACGGGATGTGTGAGGGGTAATGACAAACTGCAAGAATGTCTCAATCCATGTTTTAACTTCTGATTGATTTACAGATGTACCGTCTTATTTTATCATTCTTTTTATTGGGAACCTTACCGGGATATGCGCAAAGGTTGTCCGAACAGGAAGTGAGAAAACGCGTCACGGACTTCCTTGTATCGCAAGGCAAAGAGACCGGAGTCCGCTCACGCTCCGGAAGTACGATTGAACTTGAAAAGGTTTATAGTTCTTCGGAAGGCAACATCTGTGTGTATGACGCACCGGAAGAAGGATGCTTCGTGATAGCCACACCTGAAGAACGTACATCTGCGGTACTGGGATATTCTGACAGCGGGCTGTTCGGCAGTGCCCAAAGCAATGCGTCATTCATGGCTTTGCTGAGTTCATACGAGAGGAATGTCACGAGTGACAATTCTCCGACATGGCGCAAAGCGGAACTTCCGGATGCCGTACCTCCTCTGCTGCACGACACATGACATCAGTGTTCTCCGTTCTGGAACATGACTCCCGTGACGGACTCCAAGCAGTGTTTCACCGGATGTGTGGCACACGCGATGGCGGAAGTGATGAAGTATTATGAGCATCCGGTACGCGGAAGCGGTTCATATACCTACACAGATGTCCGCGGATGCGGAGAAACCCTGACCGCGAATTTCGGTGAGCATACATACGACTGGAAAAATATTCTCGACAGCTATATTTCGGGAAGCTACAGTCAGGAGCAAGCCGATGCAGTGGCATTGCTTCTGTCCGACTGCGGCATTGCCGTGAACATGCGCTACACTCCTGTCGCAAGCGGTGCGCATCCTGTATATCAGCCTATCGCCATGACCAGCTACTTCGGGTATGACAGGGGAATGCAGATTTATTTCCGCGACTTCTTCCCATACTCTGAATGGGAGGACATGCTGAAAACAGAATTGGCAGAAGGACGTCCGATACTTATCTCGGGATATTCCGCTACGGAAGTCCACGCATTCGTCTGTGACGGTTATGACCGGAACGGACTTTTCCATATCAACTGGGGATGGGAGGGTGAAGCCAACGGATATTATGACATGAGGGTCATGTCGCCGGACTTGCCGGACTGGTTCGACAGAAATAATCCGGAACAGGGACTGAACCTGACACAAGTGGTATGCGTCGGAATACGTCCGGCTTCGGAGGCGGTCTCGCAGGAACGACACTCCTTCGCGTTCTCGGCTATCGAAGCACTCGACACCAAGGTGGCAAGGAATGCGGCATTAAGGATTGTCACCTCCAATCTGGCAAACATCGGATGGAATGTCCATAAGGGAAGAGTCGGAATTGCGTTGAAGAAGGATGATGTTCTGGAAGTCTTGAAAGACTACGGGCATGAGTTTCTGCTTGAGGAAACGGAAGACACCACCTACACAGACACTCTTTCTGTCGGCATTCCGACATACGTGGCAGACGGCACTTACCGCATGATGCCCGTATATCAGGACGGCACGGAATGGGAGGAAGCCCGCACCTCGGTGGGAACTCCGAACTATCTTCTCGCCCGGATTTCTTCAGAAGGCATCACACTTTGCAAAGACGAAAAAGCGGAAGCGCATCTGAGCTTGGCAGAGATAGACTTTCCGGACACACTCATACGTACCTCTCATCCGGAATATTCTCTGACCTTGCGCAACGGTGGACAGGAGTTTTTCGGCAGGGTCTATCTGGCATTGGAACACGGAAACACCCCCGGCAACTATATTATATTCAGTCAGCAAGGCATGACACTCGAACCGGGCGAAGTCACTACGCGTTCTTTCAGCCGTACCCCGTTTAATGTGGCACGAGGCAAATACAAATTGCGCATTTTCCATGACTTAAATCTTTTCAACGACTCCATTGTGATGATTGAAGGTTTGCCCGACAAACTTGTGGTCGTGGTCAACCCGTCTGAGGTTTCCATCGAAGATATAACGGAGGAACATGAAGAAGAAGTAAAAATATATGCGCTCAACGGCACGCTTCTGCTTTGTACTCATACGGAAGAAGCGGAGAAGGCTGTTCGCAATTCGACACTAAGTCCGGGAGTATATATCGCCTGTCAGGGAAAACGAAGATTGAAAATCGTAAAGTATTGAGTTCTACAAGATGATGAGTTTATGAAAAGATGTATAATCATAGGTCTGTCTGATAATCGGGAATGCTGGTTCCCGCCGGAAGTGTCTGAGTGTATTTCGCGCGGCACAGTCTTCAGCGGAGGCAGACGCCATAGGGACATTGTGGGGCATCTGCTACCGGAAGGCTCCGAATGGATAGACATCACAGTACCGCTGTCTGCCGTTTTCATGCAATATGAACGCTATGACGAGATTGTCGTTTTTGTTTCTGGAGATCCCCTGTTCTACGGGTTTGCCGTAACGATACAGCGAGAAGTGCCGGTAGCGGAAATAAAAATATATCCGGCATTCAATTCCTTACAGACTCTTGCGCATAAAATGCTGCTGCCTTACCACGACATGACAGTGGTGTCGCTGACCGGAAGGTCTTGGCAGAAGTTCGATGCGGCACTGATTCGCGGATGCAGTCTTATCGGTTCTCTCACAGACCGTCACAAGACTCCGCTCGAAATAGCCAAACGAATGTCGGAGTTCGGATATGACAACTACGTGATGACCATCGGGGAATGTCTCGGCAATGAGGAGTTTGAAAGAATCAGCACCATGTCCGTGGCAGAAGTGGTCAGAAAGAACTTTGAGGCGGCTTCCCCAAACTGTATCATACTCAGACGCACAACGGACAGACAACGTTTCTTCGGTATTCCGGAGAATCTGTTTACTCACCTCGATGGAAGAAACAAGATGATAACCAAAGCGCCGGTTCGCCTTGTCACACTCATGGCTCTGAATTTGGCGGAAAGTCATGTGCTCTGGGATATCGGTTTCTGCACAGGTTCCGTGTCCATAGAAGCCAGACTCCGGTTTCCGGAACTTGAGGTAATCGGCTTTGAAATCCGAGAACAATGCCGCGAGATTATTGCAGAGAATGCACGGCGGTTCGGTGCTCCGGGCATTGATGTCCACATAGGCGATTTTCTTGCTGCCGACATTTCATCACTCCCTAAGCCGGATGCTGTATTTATCGGCGGACATGGCGGACAACTCATCGAAATGGTAGGAAAGATTCTTACAGTGATGGAAAGAGGAAGAATCGTCATCAACGCAGTGAGTGACAACAGTGTGCGTCTGTTTGAGGAGGCTGCATCCCGCTTCGGTCTGCACGTGGCGGAATCTCACCGTATCATTCTGGACGAACACAATCCGATAAATATCATGAGAATTGATGTATCCTAAGAATATGTCCTAAAAAGTATTTCCGTCAACGAGTTCAAGCAATAAATTTTGTCTATTTCTGACTTATTCGCTACTTTTGCGCTAATTTTCACATAATTAAATATCTTTCGTATGGCACAGATTATAGAAATGTTCCTTGGCGACATCACCACTCTGAAGGTTGATACCATTGTCAACGCTGCAAACAAATCATTGTTAGGTGGCGGAGGCGTAGATGGTGCAATCCATAGAGCAGCAGGTCCGAAACTTTTGGAAGAATGCCGCACCCTCGGAGGTTGTGAGACCGGAGAAGCCAAACTGACGAAAGGCTACAACCTTCCTGCAAAATATATCATTCATACAGTGGGTCCCATCTATTTCAGCACACAGCAGAACAAGGCTGAGCTTCTTGCCAGATGCTATCGCAACAGCATGAAGATTGCAGCAAAGAAGGGATTTAAGAGTATCGCCTTTCCGGCTATAAGCACGGGAGTATATAGCTATCCTCTTGATGAAGCCACAGATATTGCCATCCACGAAGTGCGCACTTCTCTTTTCTTGTATCCCAAAATAGAGAAGGTGATTTTTTGCTGCTTTGACGAATACACATTCCAAATGTACCAGAACAAACTGAGATGACAGACATTCTTTTATCTATACTGCTTTTTGCCGGAGGATTAGCCGTAATATTGAAAGGTGCCGACTGGCTTACGGACGGAGCCTCAGCGGTTGCCAAGCGTTTCAATGTATCTACACTCGTCATAGGACTGACCATTGTGGCTTTCGGTACTTCCGCCCCGGAAATGGTCATAAGCGTATTGTCCGCCCTCTCCGGACGAACAGAAATGGCTTTGGGAAATGTGGTCGGAAGTAATCTGTTCAATGTATTTGCCATTATGGGAATAACCGCAATAATAGCTCCCGTAAAAGTCAGCAAAAACAATTTGCGCTACGATATACCTTTATGTATATTGGCTTCAGTCATTGTCTTTGCAATGGCAAACGATTTTCTTCTCGACAACAGCAAAACGAACTGCATAAACCGTTCTGAAGGAATTGTGCTCCTTGCCTTTTTCGCTATTTTCATGGCATACACATTTGCTATTGCAAAAAACAAGCAGACTCCTGAAAACCGCGTCAAAGACATGTCCATACAGGAAAGAGAGAAAATACAGCAAAAAAACAGACAACCGGAAGTGGCGGAAACGGCAGCAAAAGACATGCCGGTATGGAAGTCGGCAGTATTCATTGTCACAGGGCTTGCCGGATTAATTCTCGGAGGCAACTGGTTTGTCGATGGAGCGTCAGGAATCGCATCAGCTCTTGGTGTGAGCCAGTCCGTGATAGCCCTGACGATTGTCGGTGCAGGCATATCAGCTCCGGAACTTGTCACCTCCATTGTAGCAGCGCGCAAGAAAGACACGGATATGGCAATGGGAAATATAGTCGGCAGCAATATTTTCAACATCTTTTTAATTCTCGGAGTATCCTCCACCGTCTATCCGCTTTCACTCGGAAATATCACCACATTCGACTTCATCGTGTTGTTTATTTCCTCCATATCCTTATGGCCCTGCTGTAAATTCGGAAAAACCTACCATACAATTACTCGCACAGAAGGAGTTCTTCTGGCACTTTGCATGGTAGGTTATTACGTTTATGTGATAAATTTTATGAACTGAGGCGGATAAATCAGAAATACTTGGTGATTTCGGCATGGGCGAAATTGTCCATTTCATTCATCATGTTGACAGCCGACTGCAATATAGGATATGCACATACGGCTCCGGTACCTTCTCCAAGACGAAGCCCGAGCGACAACAACGGAGCCGCATTCATCGCATCAAGCATCATGCTATGTCCGGACTCATCTCCTTTATGTCCGAAGATGGCATAATCCATGACTTCCGGACACAGGCGCGAGGCGGCAAGCATACATGCCGTCATGATAAATCCATCTACAAGCACCACCATTCCAAGTTCTGCGGCACGCAACATTCCACCTATTGCCGCCACCATTTCAAAACCACCGAAATAACGTATAATAGTTTTCGCTTCATCCACTGATTTCATTGAATGTTCGGAGAATGTTCGGGGCTTGATTCCTGATTCTGCCATGAATTTATCTACCGATTCCCTGAGAACCTGAAACTTGTGTTTCTTGCCTTCCGAATCAAGACCGGCACCGGCTCCTACACACTGTTCCAACGGAATATCAAGGAAAAGGTGCATCCATACAGATGAAGGCGAAGTGTTGGCAATCCCCATCTCACCGAAGCTGATGACGTTACAATCTTCACTGTGACATGCCTCCGCCATTTCCGCTCCTACGGCAATCGCCTTGTCAAACTCGCTCTCGCTCATTGCCGCCTCATACAAGAAGTTATGTGTGCCTCCTGCAATCTTCCGGTCGATAATATGTTTGCAGCCGTCACCTTCAAATTCATAGTCAACACCCACATCTACTACACGAAGCTTAAACCCGTGCTGTCTGCAAAACATGTTTATGCCCGCACCTCCGCGGCCGAAGTTCAACATCTGCTGCCATGTGATTTCGCGTGGTGAAATGCTCATGTTCTCACGTTCAATACCATGATCGGCACCAAACAAGACATGACACGGGTGATGAAGCACAGGCGACAGAGAGTGCTGTATCAGCCCTAACTGCAAAGCAAGCGACTCCAGTCTGCCCAGCGATCCCTTCGGCTTATTCAAGTTGTCAATTTTCTCTTGTATCTTTTCAGCAAAAGATTTATCTGTAGGTTTTATGTTAAAGTCCATCATATATAAAATATCATTGTATTGTTTTCAACAGGTCTGCATCAGTACAGTCCTGTCATTTGATTTTCACTGCAATTCCACAAACCATCATCACCACTTCATCCGCCTTTGAAGCCACATACTGGTTCATCCAGCCTTCTACATCCGTAAACTTACGCTGTATCTCGTTGTCGCTGACTCCTCCCGATCCTATCTCGTTGGTTACAAAAATGAATGTCGCATCCTGTGAGGTGAATTTCTCAAACTCCTCTTTCAGTGCAGCCAGCGTGCGTTCCACATGTTCTCCCGCCGCCTTTGCCGAATGCGAACATTCATTCTGCAAGTCAAAGAAGAAGTTCGTTGCCCACAGCGTGACACAATCCACAAGTACTGTACGACCGCTCACATCGTGCCTGCTCAACCACTTTTCTTCCTCAATATTAGTCCATTGCGGTCCTCGTCTCTGCTTGTGGATTTCTACACGATGCCGAAACTCTTCATCCCATATTCTCGATGTAGCCATATATACAGGGTTCGGACTGAGCCGCATCGCCAACTGCTCTGCATATTCACTCTTACCGGAGCGTTGTCCGCCAGTGACAAGAACAATCTTCTTCATGCCAATACCGTCTCTCTTTATTTGTCGAATTTCTTCAGTTCCGTATCAAACTGCTTCTTTGCAGCCAATTCATCATTGAACGTACAAGGGCCGTTGATGCAACCGCCTTCGCAACTCATCACCTCAATGAACTTCGTAGGACATTTCTTTGTCTTGGCATAACCGCGAAGCAACGCAATCGTCTTCTTGTCAAGTCCCTGAATAACCGTGGCCTGAAGAGAAGGATCGCCCACAGCGTTCTTCACCGACTCAAACACACCTCCGGTCTTGGCGAAGCCCTGTGCATCATGTCCGCCGCGTTCAGACGGAATAAACGGTTCGCACTGTTCAATGTCTATCTCATATCCTTCAAGCACCGCATCAAGTTCGCTGAAAGTCCATACAAAATCTACGCGCGGATTGTCTCTTCCTTCACGACGCTTCGATGCACACGGACCTATAAAGACCGTAAAGGCATCCGGATGTTTCTCCGTAGCGTACTTGGCTGTATAAAACAATGGAGACCCCGTTGTAGATATATATGGAAGCAACTCCGGAATGTGCTTCCTTGCAAGCTGAACGTATGCAGAACAGCAGCTTGTGGTCATGAAAGGCGCGCCTTCCTCCATTCTTTCCTTAAATTCCTGTGCCTCGTTGCGTATGGTCTCTTCTGCTCCGTATGCCACTTCAATGACATCGTGGAAGCCCAGTTTCCGTATCGCCCCATACACTTTCTCTATCGGATACTTAAACTGAGACAGGATAGAAGGAGCCACCATCGCTACAAGCTTACGCTTACGGTCGAGCAGTTTGATGACGTCAAATACACGCGACACTTCAAATATGGCGCCGAAAGGACATGTCTTCATGCACTTTCCACAGTATATGCACTTCGACTCATCAATATGCTCCACACCATATTCATCCTTTGAAATCGCCTTCACAGGACAAGCTTCTTCACACGGAACCGGCAAATAAATGATGGCATGATAAGGACAAGCCTGATGGCAGCGTCCGCAACTGATACATATATCATGGTCTATACTCGCCTTGCCGTGCTTGTCATACGATATCGCGCCCTTAGGACAGGCACTGCTACATGCCTGCGCCACACATCCACGGCAAAGGTTCGACACCTCGTAATTGACCTTGATACATGAAGAGCAAGCCTCATCCATCACGGAAAGCAGCGTCATCTTTATTTCACTGTCACCACGATCGAGCAATCTCTGAGCATAGTCAGAAAGAGAGTCAAGCTCATCTTTCTCGTCAGTCATATCAAAACCCATCATAGCCATGCACTTATATTTTGTCACGGCTCTTTCTTTATACACACAGCATCTTCCGCGAGGTTGCGACTTGCGCGGGTTCAATTCCAGCGGCAATCTGTCAATATCTTTCAGCAGTCTGTCGTTCTTCCACATGTTGACCATTCGTGCCAACAACTGGTAGCGGATGAACATGATGTTGTTATTATTTTTCGGCATATCAATAAATTATATGTGTTATTAAAAACTATTCTTATATCAAAAAGGCTATAAAGCCACTTTGTCAAGCATGTCATTCAGAAACGCTATCGCTATTCCATAATTGGTAATCGGCACATGCTGCGACTTCGCCACCGCTATGCGGTTGAGCACATGACGTCTGGTGAACATACAAGCTCCACAATGAATCACCAAGTCAAACGCAGACAAGTCAGCGGGGAAATCCGCTCCATTCACATGAGTTATTCGCAGACTTTCTCCCACTCTCTTGCGCAAAAGGCGGGGAAGCTTCACCCTGCCTATATCTTCGTTCTGAGGTATATGGGTACATGCCTCGGCTATGAGCATATGAGACTCAGGCGAAAGTTCACCAATAGCCCGGGCACCGGCCACAAATTCGTGTATGTCTCCTTTGCTTTTTGCGAAAAGCACAGAAAAAGAGGTAAGCAATGTACCTTCCGGACAGCATTTCTCCACCATCTTGAACACTTGCGAATCTGTGATAATCAGTTTCGGAGGAGCAACCAAAGCGGCAAGCGACTCTGCCGCATTACCGGCAGTGCAGCAGACAGGCATACATCCCTTGTCGAGCAAGTTGCGCAATGTCTGCACCTGCGGAAGTATCAGTCTGCCTTTCGGAGCCTGAATGTCCTGCGGCATCACAAGCAGCACCACGTCACCGGCACGGCAAAGGTCTCCCGTAATGTCCGCCACCTCACTCTTGTCTGCAAGCGACTTTGCAACAGCCCTCCTAAGTTCCTCGATTCCGGAGCCCTCGCATACGGAGGTCGGGAGCACGGCATCAACATTCAACTTGCCCTGCTTGTCTTCCAGTCCGCCAATCTTTTTCAAGCCAAGCTCCACAGCATCCGCCCCGCAGAGGTCTGTCTTGTTCATCGCCACAATCACCGGCACATGAAGCGCGGAGAAGAAACGAATCCAACGCTTCTCGTCGGCACAGTCCGACACCTCGTCAGCCGCAATGACTATCACCGCCACGTCCACTTTAGAAGCGGCCTTTCGGGTGACATCATTCCTGAGTTCGCCGAGAGCACCCTCATCATCATAACCGGCAGTGTCAACAAGCACACATGCGCCCGCCCCACTCAGTTCGATGTTCTTGAATACGGCATCGGCAGTGGTACCCGGCACATCCGACACAATGGCGACTTCCTGTCCGCACAGGGCATTCACCAGACTCGATTTACCACTGTTCCGTCTGCCAAAAAATCCAATATGCAGGCGCAATGAACGCTGAATTTCCTCTTTCATGCTCTCTCCTCAAAATCTAAAATCCCGCCTACCTTCGTCTATTTCCTCCAGATATTTTCCGGCACGCAAGCGCACACGCTCATTAGGAATATCCGCAAGCTCTTTCTCTATCAGCGGCAATCCCGCGGCACGTGTACTTTCAGAAGCATAATCACAAAGATACTCCTTGAGCGTCATCAGCGCATTCGGCAGACAGCAATTGGCTATCTGTCCGCTTTTGACAAGAGACATGAAACGGTCTCCCGTTCTCCCTTCGCGGTAGCAGGCGGTACAGAAACTCGGCACATATCCCAATTTCAGCAACCATCCCACCACCTCGTCAAGCGTCCTGCGGTCTGTCACGTCGAATTGTGCGGAGTTCTCATCCTCCTTTTCCTCTTCGACATATCCTCCCACACTGGTGCGGGAACCTCCGCTTATCTGCGAAACACCGAGTTCAAGCACTTTCTCACGGCTGCTCTTGCTCTCCCGGGTAGAAACAATCATTCCCGTGTAAGGGACAGCAATCCGTATGACCGCCACAATGAGCCTGAATATGTCATCAGGTACACAGTTCTTGAAATCGGCTGTGTCTATATCGTCAGCCATACACAGGCGCGGCACACTGATAGTATGCGGACCGACTCCAAAGCGCGCCTCCAGATGTTCGGCGTGCATCAGCAGTCCGGCAAAATCATATCTGTAGGTTTCGAGTCCGAAAAGCACTCCGATACCTACATCGTCAATGCCGCCTTCCATCGCCCGGTCCATTGCCTCCGTATGGTAGGCATAGTTGCTCTTGGGACCCGTCGGGTGCAACAGCTCATAGTTCTGCTTGTTGTATGTCTCCTGAAAGAGAATGTATGTCCCGATTCCCGCCTCCTTCAGCTTCCTGTAGTTTTCCACTGTCGTGGCGGCAATGTTCACATTCACCCTGCGTATGGCACCATTCCTGTGCTTGACGGAATAGATGGTCTTGATACTCTCCAGCACATAGTCGATGGTGTTCATTACCGGATGTTCTCCCAGCTCTATCGCAAGCCGCTTATGCCCCATATCCTGCAAGGCTATCACCTCGTTCCGGATTTCCTCCTGTGTGAGCTTCTTCCTGCGTATGTTCTTGTTCTTTGCGTGATACGGACAATACACACATCCGTTGACACAATAGTTCGACAGGTACAGAGGTGCGAACAGCACGATACGGTTTCCGTAGAACTTCCGTTTTATTTCCTTTGCAAGCAAAAATATCTTCTCCTGCAACTCACGGTCTTTGCACTCGAGCAGCACCAGCGCCTCTCTGTGGGATATTCCCTTACACAAAGCAGCCTTTGCAAGAATACTCTCCACAAGCTCCCGGTCATCACCGTGAGCCTCGGCAAAGGCAATGCTGTCTCTTATTTCTCTATCATTGATGAACTCCTCCGCATTCGGTGAGTCCGGTATATACTGCATATTCATTTTTCTCTTCTAATTGACCAACAACGTAACAAGAATGTTCCTGTACCCCAAAGCCGGCAATCGCCTCCTCCGGTTTGTTCATCGGCACAGAGGATTCACTCATCCACACAATATCCTATCGAGGCGAGCTGTTCCTTCAGCATACTTATTCCCTCTCCACATTCAGCCCCGAATGCCGCCTTGCCGTCGTAGATGGAATATTTGTCACGGACTTCCACCGGAGATATGTTCGGCATGACCACATTCGCTCCGGCAAGAATGCCGCGCAGACGTCCCTCGGGCGAGAGAGTCGCCAAAGCCGTAGTCGAGGGGATGTGTGCTTTGGGAAACATAAGCCGCAATATGCCTATCAGCAACAGGGTAAGTTCCAGACTTCCGTTAGGCTCATTTTCAAATGGAGTGCCCTGCGCAGCAATGAACGGGCCGATACCAATCATGTCCGGCTGAAGCCGGTGGATGAACAGCAAGTCGTCTGCAATATCTCCGGCTGTCTGAAACGGAACTCCGACCATAAAACCGGTTCCTGTCTGGAATCCCAAACGTTTCAGCTCATGCAGACATTCCAAACGGTGTGCATGTGACATGCCCGCAGGATGAATCCTTCCGTAGAGCAGTTTGTCCGCCGCCTCATGCCTCAGCAGATAGCGGTCTGCACCGGCCTCCCGCATCATGCGATAACCGTCTGCACTTCTTTCTCCCACAGACAAAGTCACAGCCGCATCCGGCATCTCCTCTTTCAAGGTCTTCACCACAGAAGCAATCCACGAATCGGTCTGCACCGCATCTTCTCCTCCCTGCAAAACAAAAGTACGCAGCCCGATGCGATATGCAAACCTGCATCTTTCAAGAATTTGCTCCCGGCTCATCCTGTAGCGTTCCACTCCGGCATTTGCGCACCTGAGTCCGCAGTAGTAACATCCGTTACGGCAATGGTTTGAAATTTCCAGAAGCCCTCGCAGAAGAATTTTATTCCCGAAACTTGATTCTGTCACTTTCTTCGCTTCGACGGATACCTTGCGTACCATGTCTTCTGAACATCCGGAAATCAAACGCACATATTCCTCTTTTGCCAATACATGCTCCCTTACAAGCTTATCTATCAATGTACTGATACTGTGACTTTCCGACTCGAACATTCTCAAAACAAAAAAAGTACAACTTCCAATTACGTAAACACCAATAGGTGCAGGTATAACGTTGCGCAAAGATAGCAAAAGAAGTTAAAGGAGATACTATGACAGAAATAGAAAATCAGTAGAAAAATGTAACTTTTTAAAATGACAAAATGATATTTTCGCCCAAAATGAAAATTTAACATTTGGAACTGTTTTTTGCCGACAGAGAAGAGACGAAATTTTTAATGTAAAGATAACTTATTGATAATCAATAGAATATAAAATTTTGAAAATCGCTCAAAAAAACGCGCCGGACGCAAATTTTCGATATTTTCGAGCGCTTTAGCAATCCATTGACAACCAATGAGTTATAGCCGAATTTGCCGTTTTAGTATCCAAATGCCACTCTGAAACCACTTGTTTTTAAGTTTTTGTTCAGACGCACTTCCGAAACAGTCGATTACACACTTCTTAACATTTCATCCGAAGCCCACTGTTTTTTTACCCAAAATTCGGTGTTTTTTTCGTCTCACCGCGGTGATTTTAAAATTTCACCGCGGAGGAAATTTTTTTTCACCGCGGTGTGCAAAAATTTTCACCGCGG
>JAJPZU010000003.1 GCA_021204165.1 Prevotellaceae bacterium | reverse complement strand
CCCTAACTTAGGGGAGGAGCCTATATACCATAGCTGAAAAAGACTATGAAGCGGACGTATAGCACTGACACCCAATACGGTAACCCTGTAAAGACTATGAAGAAGCTCATAGCACTGACACCCAATACGGTAACTTGGCTCCTCCCCTAAGTTAGGGGAGGTGGCGCGGTAGCGACGGAGGAGTCTGTCGAAGACATCCAGCCAAATATACACGGAGGAGTCTGCCAAATCCTCCCCGCTAAATATTTCTCCTGTTTTTAGTAGGTTCTTCCATTGCCAAATAATTTAAAACAGTTTTTTTCACCGTTACTTAATTATACCTATCTTTGTCAAGATAAATAAAATCTGCAAAATGATTCATGAATTTCAAATAAGAGTATTGCCCGAACAGGCTGTCAATGAACAGGAGATAAAAAAGTTCATAGCCTCGGATAAGGGTATGGACATGCGGACTATCAAGCATGTACGTGTGTTGAAGAGAAGTATTGATGCAAGACAGAGGACAATATATGTCAATCTGAAAGTCAGAGTATATGTGAACGAAGAACCGGAAGACGAGGCTTTTGTCTGCACTGAATATAAGAATGTGGAGGGACGGCCGAAGGCTGTGGTTGTAGGAGCCGGACCGGGTGGACTGTTTGCAGCTCTCAAACTGATAGAACTGGGGATATGCCCTGTTGTCATAGAACGAGGCAAGGATGTACACAGCAGACGGATAGATATTGCACGCATATCCAGAGAGCACAAAGTGGATCCAGAGTCGAATTACAGTTTCGGCGAGGGCGGTGCCGGCGCATTCTCGGACGGAAAACTCTATACGAGAAGCAAGAAGCGTGGCAATGTAGAGAAGATTCTGAATGTATTCTGTCAGCACGGAGCCTCAACCTCCATTTTGAGCGATGCACATCCGCATATCGGAACAGATAAGCTCCCTCATGTAATCGAGAATATGAGAAAGACAATCATTGCCTGCGGAGGAGAGGTGCATTTCCAGACCAAGATGACCGGACTGCTGGTGTCGGGAGAAAAAGTGGAAGGTGTGGAAGCGGAATATCTGGCAGACAACGGAGCCGCTTATTCGGGACAATCCGTGGTCAGGTTTTATGGTCCTGTAATCCTTGCCACAGGACATTCGGCGCGTGATGTGTATTCATGGCTTTATGAGAATGGGGTGGAGATTGAAGCAAAAAACATTGCAGTCGGAGTGCGTCTGGAACATCCTTCGGAACTGATAGACAAGATACAGTATCACAACCGTAACGGCAGAGGAAATTACCTGCCGGCAGCGGAATACTCATTTGTGACACAGGTGGAAGGCAGAGGAGTGTATTCGTTCTGCATGTGTCCGGGAGGTACGGTTGTTCCGGCCGCAAGCGGTCCGCAGCAGATTGTCGTGAACGGAATGTCAGCCTCGTCTCGTAACTCGCCGTGGAGCAACAGCGGTATGGTTGTGGAGCTACATGTAGATGATTTGGCCGATGGAACGATGGATTTCGGCAGAGAGAAGTTTGAAGAGGCGAGGGCTATGTTTGCCATGGAAAGTAGAGGAGGAGAGAGTGCCGGAAAGGATATGCCTGCCGCAGACTACTACAAGCATCCGCTTGCCATGATGTATTTCCAGCAGTGGCTTGAACGTACAGCATGGATTCAGGGAAACCGCAGGCAAACGGCACCGGCACAACGCATGAGCGATTTTGTGAACAGGCGGTTGTCGTATGAGCTTCCGAACACATCTTACACCCCGGGACTTATTTCTACTCCGTTACATTTCTGGATGCCTCCTTTCGTCACTTCTCGTCTGAAACAGGGATTCCTCAATTTCGGAAAGGCTTCACACGGATTTCTGACCAACGAAGCTGTGATGATTGGGGTTGAGACACGGACAAGTGCTCCGGTGCGCATAGTCCGCGACTCCGGCACGCTTCAGCATGTACGTCTGCAAGGGCTTTTTCCCGTGCGGTGAAGGTGCGGGCTATGCAGGAGGCATCGTCTCTGCGGGCATAGACGGAGAACGCTGTGCCGAGATGCTTGCGCAATATATTCAAGCGCATTAAGTGAGGCAACTTATTCTTTCCTTACTCGAAGCATTGGATGAATTATAGTAAAAGTATTTGCCATATTATTATATTTGTTGACTTTGCAAGGCTCAAAAATTATAAACTATAATGAAAATAACGATTTTACAAAGAAATATAGAATGGGCAAATCCGCAAATAAATATATCAAGAGCAGATGAAGCAATCAGTCGTCTGCCTGATTCAGACTTATTCGTATTGCCGGAAATGTTCTCCACAGGCTTTTGCACACAGCCGGAAAACATTGCGGAAAGTGCCGACAGCGAAACCTTGCACTGGATGAAACGCAAAGCAGCTGAACGGGATTGTGCCATAGCGGGCAGTGTCGCGATATATGAAAACGAGAATTATTATAATCGTTTCTATTTTGTCTGTCCGGACGGAAGTGTACAATATTATGACAAAAAACATTTGTTCACTTATGGAGGTGAGCATAAACATTTTACAGCCGGGACAGAACGTGTGGTAGTAAGATTCAGAGGTGTACGCATTCTTTTAGAGGTATGTTACGACCTTCGTTTCCCTGTCTGGACGCGTAACTTAAAGGATTTTGATATGATACTCTATGTGGCAAGCTGGCCTACTTCCCGCATAGAGGCATGGAACACATTGCTTCGTGCACGTGCTATAGAAAATCAATGCTTCGTTGCCGGAGTAAACCGTATGGGAACAGATTCGGCTTGTGAATATTCGGGAGGAAGTGCCATCATTGACCCATACGGAAAGATTATGGCTGAATGTCCGTGGAACACAGAAAGTTCAGCTTCTGCCGAGATAAATATGGAAGCATTAGAGGTCTTCCGGAAGAAGTTTCCGGTATTGGACGACGCTGATTCATTCTCTTTGGTGTAAAAATAATTAATAAAAGATAGATTTTGTGATGTAATAACCAACCTCTCTTAAAATGAAACAGTATATTGTTGACGCTTTCACACACGAACCATTCAAAGGAAATCCGGCTGCCGTATGTGTAATGGATGAGTGGGCGAGCGATGATTTTATGATGCAACTGGCAGCGGAAAATAATCTGTCGGAAACAGCGTTTATTGTCAAGGAGGTGTCAGGCTATCATTTGCGTTGGTTCACCCCCGGCACGGAGGTGGAGATATGAGGACATGCCACACTCGCATCGGCTTTTGTAATACTGAATTACATTGACAAACAAGCCGATAAAGTAGAGTTCAACACACTAAGCGGTAAACTGACCGTTAATCGGGTCGGAAATATGTTGGAATTGGATTTTCCGACTTATCAACTGGAGCAAATACCTATTACTGACGATATGACAAGTGCATTTGGAGCGAAACCAATCAATGCTGTATTAGGGTTGGATTTAGTATGCGAGTTTGCATCGGAAGATGTAGTCCGTGAGATGCACCCCGACCAGACTTTATTGGCAAAACTTCCCGGCAGAATACAGAACGCAACAGCAGCAGGGGCTGAAGCGGATTGTGTTTCGCGCAGTTTTTGTCCAAAACTATCAATAGCGGAAGACCCTGTATGCGGCTCTGCCCATTGCCATATAGCTGTCTATTGGGCAAAAAAGCTTAATAAAACTGATATCACAGCCTTTCAAGCGTCTAAAAGAAGCGGCTATCTTTATTGCAAAATAAAAGAAAACAGCCGAATTGCTATCAGGGGTAATGCAACCTTAATTTCGATTGCCGAATTGCAAGTATAAGCGCAAGAGATTTGATAAACATAGAACCGCCATAAGAAGCAACCCTACAAGGAGAGAAGAATCTACCATATTCTTTGCCTTGCCAATGTTAAAAAAGGTTTTTCAAAAGGTAGAATTTACCATGAAAGCAATAACTCTTATATGCTGATTCTACCTTGCTCTCTCAATTGTCCAATCACACCTACCCTCCGAGACATCACCGACCTCATTCTGCATCTAACTATTAAGTAATTATGGCGCAATAAATTTTATGCCGATATTGCCTAACGTATGATTTGCCGTTATAATCTTCGTTTGCAGATTAGACGGAATACCGACAGAAGAGAAATCGGTATCTTTCTCCCTATGAATGGGCAGAATGGCGAGGCGTGGATTAACCTCCTTGCAGATATTACATAGAATGTCCGTGGTGGCGTGTCCGCTTGTATGGAGAGACGTCACGTCGGCGAAGCGTTTTTGCAGTCGTATATAATCCTCCATTTTTGTATCATCCCGATTGATATATCCGTCCCACATTGAATAAATGAGAAGTGGTTGCGCTGACGCAGGCAATATGGGAAATATTTGGTCTAAAAGCGAGTGAAACTTCTCGCCTGTACGCACAAACATGGTGAAACCGTTGTCAGTCATCCATTTCTTCAGCTTCGTGTTCCTATCTTCATACGTATATACCGTGCCGAACTCAAAGTAAGTGGATTTCTGTCCTGCCGTTGCTGAGAATATATCAAGTATATCCGTCTGGTATCTATCTGCCAGCAAGGGACGGTTGGGAGACATTTGGCGGGTGGCGTTTTTGAAACTGGTAAGCCGTTCCATGTCGGTGGATGAGCAATGGACAAACACATATTTGTTCTCTCTCATAATCTCGGCTGCCTTTTGTGACAGTTCCGCCTCAGTCAGTATCGTCTCGTTCTTTCGGGTAAGCATGGTTCCCTCGATGATTAGTATATCTACTTGTCCGATATACTTCTGGATTGTAGGCAGCAGTCCTTTGCTCAAATAGCCATGCCCACGTAAATCGCCTGTGTGCAGAATACGTATCCCGTCCGCCTCTATCAGGAACATATAGGCATCATAAGCCGAATGGCTGACAAAATAGGGGGTTACTCTGATGTCTCCGAAACGCAGTGTCTGCCTTTCACGAAAGGTGTGCAAGTCAGAGGCCTTTCTTAGTGCATGCCGGTATTTCTGTTTGTCGGCTTCGTCAGGCAGGTAAGATAACTGCTCATATTTCCTGCAAACAATGCGTTTCGCCACTTCGCCAATATATTGGGGAATATCATCCGGCACATGATGAAACAGTCCTATGTGGTCACCGTGGTAATGTGTGTAGAGTATGGCAGAACAACCTCTTGTGATTTCCGCAACAGCTTGGTCGTTGTCGTAAATATCCTTATCCTCCGTGCTCTTAGGCAGGTTATGTCCCAAGTCAATAATTATATTGCCCTCTGCTGTCGATATGCGGGTAATCTGTCCGCCAATCTGTTCTGCACGATGAATGGTTATTTGCATAAGTCGGGATAATCTGTAATAATCGTGTCAAAATCTGCTCTTTCCTTCAGACTCTCCATATAGGCGATTCGCTCTTCTCTCCCTTTCGTGATTTTTTTGTAAGTATTCACAATCAGCAGCTCAGGCTTCAGAGAAATATCTTCAATTTCGGTGTCACCATTCCATAAGCCAATACACTTCTTTATCCGCAATAGTTTTGAGTAATATTCTTTCAGCTCTTCCGCATGCTGACTGATGAAATTACTGTAGCCTGTCATTTGCCTGATAATTTCCGGCTCTCCCTCTTTGCTTCTTAATCTGGAGTCAGTTATCAGCTTTAATTCTATGAATACTAATTTCTTTTCTCTCAGTTCCACCAAGTCGAATCGGATGAGTTTTTTTCTCCTGTCCGATAGGCGAACTCCGAGTCAATATAACGGTTGGGGAAGCGCAGTTTCAACTCTCCCTGTACCCATTTCTCATTGGATATATATACCCCTTTCTGCTCGTCCGCTTCTTCTTTTTCGGATAGCTTATGATACTCCTCTCTGATTCTTTCTTTTATATTCTCTATGCCGTCCTTGCCCTTGAGTATTTCCGTGCAGTTTCTATAAGTGGCAATCTCGTCAGATTCTCCTAAATATTTTTTATGAGTCTCAGCCGTAACATCTCCACCCGTCCATCGTACCAAAGCCACATTGCCTCCGTAATAATATACATTGGCATAGTTGTCCTTGCGGATTTCCACATATAGTCCCTTGTCCTCCAGCAGGTTCTTCCACCATTGCGGAGGACAGTTCTCCAACCTCCGCCATAAAGAGAAATCCTCGTTCAAGGCATCGAAATGCCCGTCCTTTTTCTGTTCAAACGTATTCATAATGTTTTCGTTTATTTCTTCTTCACTGAGTTCTTGTCTTGCAGGTAATATCTTTAGGTTTCGGAGCTTTACCTCCTTCCTGTGCATATCCATAGCGGCTTTTACAGCCTCTATTTCACGCTTGTAATACCATGTCTCCCCTTCATAATACGTTTGAGGGGATAGAGGTAAGTCATGTTGTTTCGCCCGCAATTTATATATCATTTCAGATACATCATCAAGAAATACCGCCTGTTCGCTGCTAATCCATTCTCCGTTATTATTACGAACTAAATGCCACTTCCGTTCTTTTTCCTGTTCCATTAGGCATATTCAAATTTAGGTGAGTCAATCACTACGTTTTCCTTTTCTCCCTCGTCATCTTGTGTCGGAGTGGCAAGGCGCAAAGTCCCGTCACGCATAGAGTTGTCTATTAACAAAGTCAAAGGAAAAATGCCTTTTTCCTCATTAATGCCGATATATCCGTCCGCTGTCTCCATATAGGCAGAGTCGATACCATAAACAATGATATTCTTACTATATTTCTCTATGGCATGATTGACAAATGGGTCTTCAACTGCATCGAAAACATTCCCCTGAGTTAAATCCATGCCGTAACTTAAAAAAGACGCTACACCACATGCCCTTTCAAGCAAATGCATGGTGCAAGAATTGGCGTATAGGTTTAACGCATATTCACCACTATGGCGCTTGTGAAAATCATACTCAAACTCCTTCACAATATCCCGGAATGACTTACCGTCTGTTTTCCTCATCCCGTCAAGATAATCTTGGGGATTGAATGTATATGTCTCTATAATTTCCGATTCCATTAATAAAATCTTATAAGGCAAAGATAGATATTTCTATTTATATAACGATTTAATAACTAAATTATTGTGGTTCAATGGACCTATAAGCCGAGCCCTCTCTCAATCTTCCAGTCATACCGACCTTCTGCGACATCGCCGACCTCATTGAGTGTTTGGCGATGTTGCGTTTCATCGAAGGGTTGCAGGTGTTTCGCATAGTCGCAGAGCCATACCCCGACCGCTTTCTGCAGCTCGGTGGTCTCACCATATTGACGCATCACGCTCTTGATGTCAGCGGCTTCATCATTGCCGAATACCGACTTGTATTTCTCCGTGGCGAAATGGATGATTGCTTCAATGGCACGACGGAACACCTCGCTTGCCCTGTATAGAATATCAGCGATGATATTCAGAATATCCCGGCTCGTTTTCAGCGCACCCTGCAACATCCTTATGGTCTTGTCTTTCTCCGCTGTTGCCCGGCTCACCGCCATACTTATGTGGTGCTGCTCCCCGGTCTTCTGCTCATGGAGCTGCCGCAGAACCTTGTCTCTCTCGACTTCGAGCGCATCCGCCTGTACCATCGCACTGTCACGTTCCAATTCGACCGTCCGCTTCGCCTCGGTCAGTGCCTTTGTCTGCTTCGCCACCTCTGTCCGTACAGCATCGGTCATAAGGCGGTGCATACATTTCATCCTTAGTTTGGAATACCTGCCTTCCAAAAGAAAATTCCACTGCCCGGTAGAAAGTATGGTGCAATAGTGTATGGTGTCTGAGTTCGGTGTGTTCTTGTACATGGTCTATGATAATGTCCGCCACTTCCCCAATGGTGAGGAAAGGCTTGTCCGTCATGCCCCAGTCATAGCCGGGTTGACCTATTAATTGTGATTAATTTGACAGTCCATAATCGAAGAAATTTGTTGTACGCTCTTGAAAGCTGTTGCATGTTGTTGAAAGGAAGTCGTGCCGTGTGCCCCCTCTCACGTGGTACAACCGCGATACAAAAATACTCCGAAAAGGACGAATCGCCAATAGGCGAAAATCTCGTTTATAAAATCAATTAGCTGAAAATCAAGGTGTTATAATGCCGATTTTTGCAGCTGTTTGTCGCCGTTTTGACCTCTGAAACTCCATGTGGAATTGATTTCCAATGATTTTTGTTGCTGAAAATCAATTATATAAGAAAATAACGGTACAACTATCCGTTATGAGAAAGATAGTGTAAAGAAGTTGCTTTGAGGGAGTGAAAGGATTAGAAAAGGAGCATGTTTTAGATGAAAGATTTAATTAAATATTGACAGTAGATAAGTATTTTTATTATTTAATGATGACTGTTCGGGGATGAGCATAAACCGTAAAAAGGTATCGCCCTAACTATATGTGAGGATTTTTTTGAACAAACACAACTGTTGAGTTGTATAATTAAAAAAAGATGATTACCTTTGCAGCAAAGAATCATAATATGGAATTCGATCTGATAACAGAAAATGGCAATCTCTGGGCTGTAAGATATGACAACTGCCTTGACAATGTGCTTGACACTATTCTCGGACAGTGGAATGATGTCGCATGGCTTCGCTCTTTCTTCAAACAGAATATTGGAGATTTAGCGGCATACTTCAAAATAACCGATGTCAATCAGGCTATATATGACACTGTCGAGGACAGTGAGAGACTCCAATGTCTTATAATGGGATATATCCCCGGATGCAGATTTGGACCGGATTTTCAGGCCATTGGAGAATCAGCGCATGACGGAGATGCTGCTCGGCAAAGAAAAAGCGAGACTAAGGAACAAGCCCGGACACGCTTCATGGCTCCGTATATATGCTATAAAACTCGAACCCGGAATTTATATCATTACGGGAGGTGCAATCAAGCTGACAAGAACCATGCAGGAACGTGAACATACTCTTGTTGAATTGGCAAAGATGGAACGGGTACGCCGTTATATGCTTGAAAATAACATTGTTGATATGGATTCTTTTCAGGATTATCTCAGCGAAATCATCTAAAATACACGACTATGAAAACTAAAGAAGAAATCATAACTAATCTCAAAAGGCATCAGAGCGCGACTCCATCCAAATGGAGGGATAATGCAGAATGGCGTATCGCCAACAAGGAATGGCTCCGCTATTCGCAGCACATCGCAATGATGATGCTCGACAAGATGGAAGAACTCGGGCTGACACAGAAGTCGGTCGCGGAACGCTTGGGTTGCTCTCAACAGTACGTTTCACGAGTATTGAAAGGCACTGAAAACCTCTCGATAGAGACAATATCAAAGATAGAAAGTGCTCTCAATCTCTCCATCCTTGAACCGACTTTGGTGAGCAAATAAAATGAGGTCACCGAAGGCAATCCCTGTCTCGTAATAATGAAAATATAATTATGATAATCAGACCAGAACGAGAAATTGATTTCATCGAAATCCAATCACTTGTGAAAACTGCATTTGCCGGAACGAAGCATACCGACGGTGACGAGCACAATTTAGTTAATCGACTGCGTGGTAGGGATGAATATATCCCCGATCTTTCGCTTATTGCCGAAGTCAATGGCAGAATTGTGGGGTATGCAATGTTCTCAAGAATACATATCGGGATTACCGAGGCAATAGCCTTGGCGCCATTGGCTGTACATCCGGATTTTCAAAATCACGGAATCGGGAGGGCCTTGATAGAGGCAGGCCATAGGATAGCGTTGGAGGGCGACTATCCTTGCTCGGTCGTGCTTGGGTCTCCCGAGTATTATTCCAAGAGCGGTTATTTGCCGGCATCGTCATTTGAAATAATTGCACCATTTGAGATACAGCCTGAATTCTATATGGTATTTCCGTTTAAGTCCGAACTACTACAGGGAACCGTTAGATATTCACAGGCTTTTGGATTGTAATTTTTGAGGCATAAATCCAGCCATAAGTTGTCAAGGAATTGTTTACTATGCCTAAAAATCAGCAAAATAGCACTTCTAAGAGCCAATAGAGGTACAAATGGGCTAAAAAATAGGGGGTGTAGTTTTCATCCATTTTTATGCCGATTACCAAATTTTATTGTGTAATTTTGCAAGCGAAATAAAAATACATTCCATGAATAGGATTAAGGAATTTTTAGAAATAAGAGGCATGAGCCAAACGGATTTAGCGCACAGATTAGGCAAGAGTTTTAATATGGTCAATCTTTATGCGACAAATAAGGTGCAACCACCTATACCAGTTCTATACGAGATTGCAAAAATCCTAAAAGTGGATGTAAGAGAACTTTTAGTTAACGAGAACATTTGAAATGTGTATAATATCAGATTACAAGAAACAAGAAAGTAAGTTCCCCCTGTTTGTTCAAGGAGACTCGCTTAATATATTGCGGTCAATATCCGACAATTCTATTGACTGTTGCATAACAAGTCCTCCATATTGGCAAAAGCGCCAATACGAAAATGGTGGCATTGGATTGGAAGATTCCTACATGGAATACATTGACAATTTGTTCAATATAATCAAAGAAGTTAAGCGAGTACTAAAACCGGCTGGAGCTTTTTGGTTGAATATTGGTGATTCGTATAACAATAAATCTTTGGTAGGAATACCTTGGCGAATTGCACTGATGATGATAGATGACGGATGGATTCTCCGCAATGACGTAATATGGAGTAAACATAAAGGAGGTATGAATCCCAATAAAGACCGTTTTGGCTCTGTATTTGAAGATTTCTTCTTTTTTGTGAAGAATGAAAAGTATTACTTTGATGCAGATTCTATTCGCTCAAAACCAAGACAGGCGAAAGTTAAAAATGGCGCAGTAGTATCAGCCACAGGTGTGAGTGGCATTCGCTATCGAAGACAAATAGAACTCTCTACCAGTCTTTCTGAGGATGAAAAAAATGAAGCAATTAGAAGACTGGATGATGTCTTAGAAAAAGTTAAGAATGGCGCAATTTCAGACTTTAGAATGGTTATCCGCAACGAACAACGTACAACACATTCTGATTCGACTAAATTGTCAGGGCGCGCAAAGGAGCTGAAAGAAAAAGGCTTCTATTTCCTTTTTTATAATCCAAAAGGCACCATGCCTGGCGATGTTTGGGACATTATCCCAGAAGATACGCAACAAAGGAAAATGCACTTTGCTCCATACCCAGAAGAACTCTGCGTAATTCCAATCAAAAGCACTTGCCCTAACGATGGTATCGTGCTTGATCCTTTTAGTGGAACTGGTACAACAATGAAGGTCGCTTATGAGTTGGGGAGAAAATCTATTGGAATTGACTTGTCGAATGAATACATTAAATTAGCAAAAGAAAGAATATGTCGCGAGTTTCAGAATTATTCACTTTTTCAGTAAATCGAAAAGATATTGACTGGGAAAAGGTCATAAAACAGCAACTATGTCCTTACACACAGAAACGCTGTTTTAAAGTTCGCAAGAGTGATGCAGATATATCTATTGGGACATGCATTGTCAAGAATGGAGAAAAACTTGATAATATAATTATCTGTCCTCATCGCTTACTTGAGCGGAAACAGATATTTATAGATTGCCTCCATTTGATGACAAGGCACGTTCCTGGAAATGAATTGCACATAATCCCTGAGGTTTCTATACCTGGAGGCAATGTGGATTATTTTATTGTGTCTACAGATGGCAATAGAAAAGTCAAAGATTTCATAGGAGTTGAGTTGCAGACAATGGATACGACTGGAACCGTATGGCCAGAAAGGCAGAAAGCAGTACAAGAATTGGGCTTACAATGTGAAGGTGTTATTTCAAACAAGACATTTGGGATGAACTGGAAAATGACTGCCAAAACTATTTTGGTTCAGTTGCATCATAAGATAAAGACTTTTGAAAATCTTGACCGTCATTTTGTTTTGGTCGTTCAGGAACAGCTGCTGAACTATATCAAAAAAGAGTTTTATTTTAATCACATTTCACAGCATCCATTGATTGGTGATACTATGCACTTTCATTCGTATGGATTGAAAACAGTAGATAACCAACTTAAATTGTTCCTTCAAGAACGATACAGCACTGATGGTGATGGAATATCGCAATTATTAGGCTTAAATGCGGACGCGAATGTGGAATTTGATACAATAGCCAAAATTCTTGAAAGCAAAGTCTCTGATAAAACAATTTTTACAATAGGATAATTATGAATCAGTTCTCGATTTTCGAACAATATCGGCAACCTCATTTCGGGTTTGCCGATGTCTCGTATCGTCAAATAGCTGTCGGCTTTCCGCATAGCCACAAAGCCAATCCCCAATAGCCTGATGCTGTTCCTTTGTTCTGCCATAAGCCTCCATAACGTTCTTGATGTCTGCGGCTTCATCATTGCCGAATATGGACTTACATTTTTCCGTACCATAATGTATAATCGCATCTATGGCACGTTTGAAAATATCGCTGGCTGCATAGAGCATATCAGCAATGATGTTCAAAACCTGTCTGCTCGCTTTCAGCCTACTTTTCAACAGGCTTATTGTCTTATCCTTTTCCGCACAGGCAAGTCTGACCGCCCTTTCGACACGTTGCTGCTCGTCTGCCTGTTGGCTCTTTAGCTGTGCAATTGCCTTATTCCATTCAATGACAAGAGAACGGTTCTGTGCCAGTGCCCTGTCTCGCTCGGCTTCGACATTCTGCTTTTCTTCGACAAGTGTCTTTGTCCTCTTCTCTACTTCCTTAATGACGGCATCGGGGAAAGCCTTTCTGATACGCTCGTTCTCGGCTTTCAGTCTGGCATTGTCCTTTTCGATTGCCGCAGACTTGCCGACACCAAGCAGACTGCCGACACCATCCAAAATGCTGTCCACTCTTGCCTTACGTTCATCTTTGAGTTGCTTCTCCTTGTCGGCAATCTCACTGTCAAGCGACTGGCGGTATATCTCTTTCGCCTCGTTCTCTCCTTTGATGAATCGAAGTTCCGCCTCGGCTTCCGCTTTGGCGGTGACAGCTTTTTCCTTTTCTGCTTTGACTTGCTTGGCTTCCTGCTTCTGCTTGGCAAGAATGAAGTCCGCACGTTCCAGATGTTCCTTTCCCGTCACCTCCTTTGAGGTGCCCCCTATCCATTTCCAGACACTCAGCCAAAAGCGTCTGCATATCGCTCATGGCTTCCTCGTCCAGCTTGCAGGATTTCCCGGTGTCGTGGTTCATCCAGTCCCATACGATATGGGCATGAAGATTGGGCTTCCATGTGGTGTTATCTCCGGGAGTGCCGTAATGCCCCGTCACGGTGAATAAAAAATCTATTAGCTGAAAATCAAGGTATTATAATGGCGATTTTTGCAGCTGTTTGTCACCGTTTTTACCTCTGAAACTCCATGTGGGATTGATTTAAAAGGGCTTCTAAATATATACGGACAGTACGCTGAAAACATATAATATGTGCGAAAAGAAAGTAAAAACAGTGCGCTGCACTATTTTTCATTCCTCACTGCACATTTTTTTATTTCTCTCTGCACAGATTTTTTTATTTTATCGACAATTTCAACCCGGTAAAAAACGGTCTATAATAATTTTCGTAATAAATTTAAAACAGCTTCTTACTAATTTTGCAACTATAAAATGAATAGCAATGACAGAAGAAATAAAATTTCATTTTTTTGATGGAATAAAGCGTTCATAATCAGAAATAGTTACCTGTAGGTAAGTATCTTACCTACAGGTAACGTCTTGTTATACTGGAAAATCCTTTCTAATTTTGCATCGTCAAAAACAAAAAGGCAGTTTTTTGCTGCAAAATTAGTCAACCAATTTATAAGTTTAAGTATGAACGATATTAAAGCTATTCAGAACGGCGAGAAGTTCGCCCATGTTTCAATTGGAAAAATCAATGGTTTCGAGGGCAAGCAGTTCGTAAAGGATGCCACAGGTGCTACTTCTTGTGAGATTTCATTCGGCACTTTGCCAACCAATGTGGCTGTACCTTTCTATCATTCTCACAAGGAAAATGAGGAGAACTACATCATCCTTTCTGGCAAGGGTAAGTTTCAGGTAGATGACACCGTTTTCGATATATCTGAAGGTTCGGTCATTCGTGTAGCAACTAATTGTGATCGTAACCTCAAATGTACTTCTGAAGAACCGCTGACCTACATCTGCATTCAGGCAAAAGAAGGTAGTCTGGGCAATTATACGGCAACTGATGCCGAGATTACAGAAAGAGAAAATCTTCTGTGATACAGAGCGAATTTAGAAGCTCTGCTGATTTGACAAAGATTCATAGCCTGTTGGCTATAATTTTGTGAGGATGTTCTACGAGATAACACCTCATAAAAACAAAGAAAGTTCCCTGTTCTGTGAAGTTTTCCGATATTTATCGAGTTTACTTTTACAGAACAGGGAAATGATTATTTTCCAGCTTTTTTCAATGTCATGACCTTTGCTCCTTCATTGTCGAAGAAACTTGCCTTGTCTCCTTTTATCCGGACTGAATGCGTGGAATTTATGGCTTTGATGACAGCATCTTCAATTTCCATATTAGGCCCCATCATTCTTGTAACTCCCAGATTGCCAAGTGAGAGGTTTTTGCCATCAAATTCATAACTTCCAAAGAATCTGTTGACAGATGCGCAACCATTGACTTTTCCTTCCGCATTAAAACTGATGGTAGCGGGATTGGCACCATCTTTTGTGCTGATACCTTCTGTCTTAAGAATGTTCCATTCTCCTATTATATTTGACACATCTGTCGTGACGTTTCCGGAAGGAGAACAGCTGTGGAGAAGAAGACTACATGCAACAATGGAGGCAGTCATAAATCTCATGCTTTTTCTACTTTTAAAAATATTCATAATCAAATTGTTTTAAGTTAATATAATCAAACATCTAATCAG
>JAJPZU010000044.1 GCA_021204165.1 Prevotellaceae bacterium | reverse complement strand
AAGTTACCGTATTGGGTGTCAGTGCTATACATCCGCCTCATAGTCTTTTCAAGCTGTGGTATATAGGCTCCTCCCCTAAGTTAGGGGAGGTGGCGCGGTAGCGACGGAGGAGTCTGTCGAATACACCCACAAAACATCCACACAACATATCAGGAGTCTGTCGAATACGTTTGCTAATATATGCAAGTTACACATTAGGAGTCTGCCGCCCCCCCCCACACACAAAATAAACATGTGGAGTTCATTAAGTACACAAGCTTAAATATATTGAATACATCCCCTTAAACAAAAAGCATAGATATTTCCACACAGAAAATAAATTGAAGAAGTCGGTTTTGACATGTTTTAAGCACAAAAATAGCAGCCATCTTTCTCGCGAAAAATGACTGCTTGGAATCAATAAATTAAGTGTACATTAAAAAATATATGATAGTAAAACAGAGAGTAAACTTATCTTCTTCCTCCATTTGTCCGGACTGTGTTGTCGCTTCTACTCCCTTGACTTCTGGAAGACGAGGAGCGCGATTCTTTCACATTGTGAGAACTTGACCTTGAACTGCTGCGCATGTTGCTGCTGCTTTTTCTGTCTCTGTTGTCATTACCTCTTGCCGGCTGTCTGACATCCTTTCCGCCGTGTTCATTGTTTCGTGTTCCCGGGTTGACCTTTCCCCTGTTTCTATCGTCCGGACGCGGTCTCGTCACATTACCCGGACGGTTGTGGTCTTTGTCGCCATAGTGGAATGCCGGGCGGCTGTGGGAAGGGCGGCTATTGTGTGGTGGCGGAGGGCCAACCGGACGGATTCCTGCAAAGAAGTGCCCTCCTCTGTAACTCTTGTAGTATCGCGGCTTCTTGCAGTAGAAATGTTTGTGGCGCGAGTCGTGAGCATATATGCCGAATCTCCATCCTCTGTTGGCGAAAATGATAGGACGGTAGAAGTAGTCGTATGTGATGAGCCTTGCCCATACGTTTGCTCCGAGAAGTACTTGCAGGGCACGGTCGCGCTCATACATGACTGCCATATAGTCGTCGTATCTGTATCCCCGTGCGACATCATCGAGATAGTCGTTGACTCCGCATATATAGTCGTAATTGATGCGGTACAGGTCGTCAATGATGAAGGCGGAAGTCACTCCCAGTGTGTAAGCCATGCGGTCTGTGAGGAAGCGTGCGTTGTCTCTCATTGCATAATAGCTCATCGGCTGTGCGTTTGCCACTGCGCTACAGATGAATAGCATGATTGATGCCAATATTGTTCTGGTTGCTTTCATGGTTGCTGTCGTTTTAGAAGTTTGACTTATAGTTCTGTTCTCTCGGTCTGCGGCATGGCATTGAGACCTTGTGTGGCTTCTGCCGTGCTTTTTTCATGATGCAAAATTAGGGTTTTGTGTTCGTTCCGGCAAAGGATAAATCCTAAAGTGTTTTTGTATTCTCCCTAAACATGATAGGGATTCCCCCTCTCTCTATGTTTCCGGTTGACGCAGTGTGTAGGCGTTGCAGAGACAAATGGTTTCAGTCGTTTAATTATGGAGATACTTTTTACGGTCATGTTGAAAAAAATCATTACATTTGCGCATATTATATATTATGAGTAATATAGAAAAATATTCTGATGTTTTGGTCGATGTGGAACTAAATACATTGGCGGAAAACATAACACGCTTGGTATCTGATGCAAAGACGCATTTATCTCAATCAATAAATACGACATTGGTGCTCACTTACTGGAATATAGGAAAGTATATTGTTGAGTTTGAGCAAGAGGGAAATGCCAAAGCAAGGTATGGCACAGCGTTATTGTCTTCGCTCGCTAAGTTGCTACGAAATAAATTGGGTAAAGGATATAGTCGTCCTAATCTTAATAATATGCGCAAGTTCTATCTGCTTTATCCAATTTGTCAGACAGTGTCTGACAAATTGAGCTGGTCACATATTTGCGAGCTTATTACTATTGATGATGACTTGGAACGGAACTTCTATGAGAAGGAGTGTAGCAATTGTTTGTTTCTAAATACGAATTGTATCTGCCAAATAAAGAAGAATTGAGAAAATTGGTCAATGAGATTATGTCAGACAACAATTAAGAGGAGGCAGAATATGGAAAATAGTATATGTCTTTGCAATATCAAAGATTTTGGCTATTTTTGTATTTAAGTTATTTACTTACTATATGGCAAAAGAGGACTAACAGATTTTTCAACTTGTTGCTTTACTGGTTATAGAAATATCCGTATGGCTATTATTTAAGCAATTATACTAAGTGATTGATAAATCTAAAATAAAAAAGCAAATGCACTATCTTGACAAATTCAGATATTGTCCGGTCTGCGGCTCGCCGAGATTTGAAGAACATGACTTCAAGTCCAAACGCTGTGCCGACTGCGGATTCACCTATTATTTTAATTCCGCGGCAGCTGTTGTTGTCATCATTGTCAACGAGAAAGGGGAGATGCTTGTCGGACGGAGGGGAGAGGAACCTGCCAAAGGTACGCTCGACCTTATCGGCGGATTTGCCGATTGCGGCGAAGGGGCGGAAGATGCCATGAGACGTGAGATAAGAGAGGAAATCGGGCTTGAGGTGAACGACATGACCTATCTGTTCAGCCTGCCCAACACATATCTTTATTCCGGACTGCTTGTCCACACCACAGATATGTTTTTTCTTGTCCATGTCCATTCGTCTGTGCAGATAGAGGCGCATGATGACGTGGCTTCATGCCGGTGGGTTAAGCCTGAGGACATTGTTCTCGAAGACATCGGGCTTGATTCCATCAGAGAAGGAGTGAGAAGATTTTTAAAGTTATAGGAAACCGCGTGGGTTTCTCTGTCATGTGGCGGAAGCAAGGTGTCCGGTGCATGGCAACTAAAAACAAATATCGTTCAATGAAGAAAATGAAACTTGTAGCGGCAATGATGCTCGGAATGCTTCCGCTTGCATCTGTTGCGCAACGATACACTCCGGAAACGGAGCTGCGTCTGCAACTTGAAGAGGGGCGCAGATTGTGTGATGAAGGGCATTATTATGCCGCACGACAGACGATAGGAAAATATCTGGAGGCCATATCCGCTGGAAAGCCAAGCGGAAGGACGGCTTTCGTCAGTGAGAAGCGGGTATCGGTCTGCGCGGACGCTTCTGCCTTTGATTGCAGCGAGGCGGAAGCCATTGCCAATATATGCGACTACTATCTGAACACATCCGGCACCAGCGATGCCATCAGCCGTTGGCTTGCTGCAAACAGAAAATCTCCGGAGAGGGAGAGGCTTGAGCTGTTGTATGCCAATCTGCTTGTGAGAGAAGGGCGGTATGCACAGGCACTGGCTGTCTATGCGGCTTTGTCGCAGCAGATAAACGAAGGGGATATTCCTTGTGTGTCGGAGAAAGAACGTGAAGAAGCCGTACTCTATGAGGCTATCGCCTATATCAACACAGGGAGGATACAGGATGCCCGTCTGCTGCTTACGGCTCTTCAGGGGAGCGGCAGTCATGGGACAGATGTAACTTATTATACCGCGTATGTAAACTATGCGACAGGAAATTATTCGGAGGCTGTTCCGGGCTTCAAGGCTGTGGCTGACACTCGCGACTATAAGCGTAAGGCACCGGTCTATCTTTCCGACTGTCTGTTGCAGACGGGAAAGTCGGAAGAAGCTCTTGCGGCGATAAGGGATTACAAGCGGACATACGGAAACACGGAGCTTTCGGTTGAGGCAGACCGCATCGAGGGTGAGTCGCTTTACGGTACGGGAGATTATTACGGTGCAATCGAGAAGTTGACTGCATACCGAGACGAGACGGAGCATCCGAAGCGTACCGCACTGTATAAGCTCGGAATGAGTTTCTTCAACACGGAAGCATACGGACAGGCGGCGAATGCGCTTTCGGAATGCGCCGGTACTTCGCGTGATGAGATGGCGCAGAACGCTTGGCTTCATGCCGGAATAAGTTATTTGAATGTAGCGAACAAGAAGCAGGCACAGATGGCTTTCCAGCAAGCATCGGAAATGAGTTTTGACAGGAATGTGCAGGAAGAGGCTTTGTATAACTATGCGTTGTGTCTGCATGACGGAGGAACTATGGGATTCGGAGAGTCCGTGAATGTATTGGAACGCTTCCTCAACAGTTTCCCGAACTCAAAATATTCCGGAAGTGTGGCAAAGCATCTTACAGAGGTTTATTTCACCACGAAGAATTACAATGCGGCCCTTGTGTCCATCAACAAGATTAAGAATCCGGGGAGAGACATACTGACTGCAAAGCAGAAGGTGCTGTTTAATCTTGGAAAGCAATATTTCATGGAAGGCAATTTCGGTGAGGCATGTACTTATCTTGGACGCTCGGAAGAAATTGGTAGTGATGTGCCGACGTTGATAGAAACTTATTATTGGAGAGGAGAGTCGGAATACAGACTTGGAGAATACGTGACAGCAGCGACATATCTGAAGAAGTACGTATCATCGGCGAAGGTGATGCCGGAGAATGCGGTCATGGCAACCTATACTCTTGGATATGCTTATTTCAAAAGAAAGAATTATGGTGAGGCATTACGGTGGTTCGAGAAGGTCGATGTCAGCCGTATGCAGGCATTGGAAGGCGGGAATACGCAAAAAGTGATAAAGGCTGACATATATAATAGAATAGGTGACTGCCTGTTTACGGAGCGCAGGTACGATGATGCGTATGCGGCTTACCAGATGTCGCTTGACACAGATGTCGCTCAGGGAGACTATTCGCTTTTACAACAGTCGTTTATTTGTGGTCTGCGAGGTGACTACAGCAGCGAGGTGAATCTTCTTGCACAGATAGAGAACCGGTATGGAAGTTCGCAGTATGCGGCTGACGCCATGTTTGAGAAAGGACGTGCGTATGTGCAGGGCGGAGACAAGCAGGCGGCCATGAACACATTCAATGCTCTGCTTGTGCGCTATCCGCAGAGTGCGGTTTCGCGCAAAGCCGGCAACGAACTTGGTATGCTTTATTATGAGATGGGCAGAACGGAAGACGCTGTGGCTGCATATAAGTCTGTAATCAATCTGTATCCGAATACGGAAGAGTCGCAGACAGCTCTTGCCAATCTGAAAGACATCTTTACCGGTTTGGGACGCGTGAATGAATATGCGGCTTTGGCAGAACAAGCCGGCAATAAGCTTTCTGCGGAAGAACTGGATAAGATGGTGCTCGAAACGGCTATACGGGCGATGAGTGCGAACAACTACAAGCAGGCTTATACCTATTATAAGCAATTGCGTGAGCAGACTCAGGAGGAAGATATGCGTATGACAGCCTTGATTGGTGAGCTGCGCACTGCTTATATGGGAAAAGACCGTCATGCGACAATTGCGGCGGCAGACCTCCTTTTGCAGAACGGAGGTCGTGTTTCGGCTGATATTGCAGCGGAGGCACGGCTCTATCGTGCGGAATGTCTGGCGGCTGTGGGTGAAACCGATGCGGCTGTGGCAGACTGGCGGGTGCTGGCTGCTGATACGAGAACTGTATATGGCGCACAGGCAGTTATATGTTTGGCGGAGTACGCATTTGAGACAAAGCAATATCAGTCTGCGGAGACTGTCCTGCTCAATTTCATAGACTCCGGAACACCTCATGCCTATTGGTTGGCACGCGGGTTCATTCTCCTTGCCGATGTCTATATGAAGACAGACAGAAGTGTGGAGGCACGTGAATATCTGCTGTCTTTGAAGAGCAATTATTCGGAGAATGAGGAAATCAACAAGATGGTGGAAGAGAGACTGAAATAAGCCGTTCTGCATCTTAATTTTTTAACTCTTAGATTCATGAAGATGAGATATTTAATTTCAATAGCGGCATTGATGCTTGCCTGTACGGATGCCGCAGCGCAGATGGACAATGTGGTAGATGTGGAAAACTCCTATATACCGGTTGTGAAAGATGCCAATAAGATAAATGTGACACCCGAAGTGTCGGAGGCTCCTGTAAAGCATTATGATGTGGAGTATGCCAAGAACTCATTGCCTGTCCACGCATATATGTTCCAGCCTGTCTGGGCCGCTCAAAGCGATGCCGCTATAAAAGGTGCCAAGAAGAGATTTGTTTCTCTTGGCGGAGGCAATGCAGGGAATGTGTCAGTGCGCGGTGCGTATGGCATGGAGTTCACCGACGATGATTTGTTGAATGTGGATATAAGTCTGAACGGACACAACGGAAAGGTGTGCAAGGAAGATGACTGGGGCGAGAAGTGGAAAAGCCGTTTCTATTCCACCCGTGCTTCTGTCGGGTATGAGCATAAATTGTCACCCATATCTTCCGTAATGGTCGATGCTGCATTTGAGAGTCAGGTCTTTAATTACCGCCAGAACTCTTTTTCAGAACTTCCGGGTGGAGGAATTGCTTGTGATAAACAACACAACACGATAGGTGATTTGTCAATAGGAGTAACACCATACGCTTTTGACAAGTTCAGTGTGGGCGGTAAGCTGACATACCAATTTTTCAAACAGAAATATGCTGTTTCGCTTGAAGACAAGTGCAACGAAGGAATCTTCTCCGGCAATGTCAACCTTGGTTATAACATAGATGCAGACCGGAGAATCGGTTTGGACATGACATTGCGTACAGCCATATACGACATGAAGTATAATGATTTTATGTCGTTGAATGGCGGCGGAGAATTTAAGAACAACACTTCTTTTCATCTGTCTCCCGGCTTTGACATGCGCAGTGAAGACTTGGATTTGCACATAGGATTGCTGTTGTGCGGAACTTCCGGTGTGCAAAGCAAATTCCGTGTGGCTCCGGATGTGAGGCTGAATTACCGTCTCAATAAGCAGATAGATGTGTATGCAGAGGCTACAGGCGGTGAGGTATATAATGACTTCCGACATTTCTCATTGATGACTCCTTATTGGGGATTCCTTGATGCGTCAGTTGTGAATGTGGGCATACCATTGCAATTGCCGAACCAGTTTGATGTGCTGAGTGCTACTGCCGGAGTGCGTTTTGAACTGGCAAAAGGATTGCAAGCTGACATATATGCCGGTTATGATATGTCCAAAGATCGTGCGGAACTTGTAAGCAGTTCTTTATTATATAAGGATAGAAATGTTTGTCAGTTGTTTGCCACAGACGGCAATCGTTTGCGTCTGAATATTGATGCGCGTTATGACTATAAGGATATCGTATCTGTCAATTTTAAGAATCGTCTGAACAGTTGGGAATCTGTGGAGTCGCCTTATTCAGAAGGAAAGACAGATGTTTGCTGGAGACCTATTGTGGATTTGGACTGGAAAGCATCAGTGAAGATTATTCCTGAATTTCAGATTGGCTTGGGCTATAAGTTGCAGACATTCAAGAAACCGGATGTAGAAAACAGTTACAAACGTCCGTCAACGAGTAATCTCTGTGCCGATTTGTCTTACACATTCAAGTCCGGACTGTCTTTGTTTGTCAAGGGAGACAATCTGTTGAATGAAGACTACGAGAATTTCTGGGGATACAGTGCTCTCGGAACAAACTTCCTTGCAGGCTTTGCACTCACATTCTGAGGAGGGAAAAACAAGTATATAGTCCGTGAAAAAGAACTTTAAATTAGCATAAATTTGTATTTGAATATATTTAAGCAATATGAAAAGAATCGTTTCAGTTCTCTCTTTGTGTCTTGTCACATTCATGGCTTTAGCACAGACAGGAGACAAGAGAATCGTCCCACAGGACGAAATGACAAGCGTGCTGACATATATAAAACATGCCATGCTGTTCAATGCCGGTACTCCACAAGAGAAAGTGTATCTGCATTTTGACAATACAGGATACTTCAAAGGTGAGAAAATATGGTTCAAGGCATACATAGTGCGTGCTGATAACGGCAAGCCGACGGACATTAGTTCGGTATTATATGTAGAACTGGTTAATCCGAGTGGCGATGTAGTTGTGACGAAGAAACTGCATATTGAGAACGGCACAGCCAAAGGCGACATACAGCTTGATAAAGTTTTTGGCACAGGTTTTTATGAAGTTCGCGCATATACTCGCTATATGACGAATTGGGGAGGAACCGGTATATTCTCGCGTGTCTTTCCTGTATTCCGCAAGCCGGAGACGGAAGGCGACTACTCGAATATGGTTATAGACCAAGCAGGTCACAGTCAACGCTTGCCGAATGGCAGAGAGAAGAATGCGGAAAAAGCAGAGAAGTTGAATGTAAGGTTCTTCCCGGAAGGAGGAAACTTAGTGCAGGGACTGAAGAGCCGTGTGGCATTTACCGTGTCCGACGCAGAGGGAAGACCGGTTGCCGCTTCCGGGAAAGTGATTGATGCTGCCGGTAAAGAACGCGCGACAGTGGTGTCAGACAGTACCGGACGCGGAACATTTGATATTATTTCCAATGACGGTACATGCACACTTGTTATGTCCGATGCCAAAGGGAAGAATTATAGTTTCATATTGCCGGAGGTTGCCACAGAAGGGTGTGTACTCCGGATGGACATGGAGCAAGAAGACGAACTGTCCGCTAATATTTTTGCTTCTGCCGGCATTTACGGAAAACTTCTCGGATATACGCTGATGCACAATGGCAACATTGTCAGATGCGATACGCTTACGGCTTCTGAGCATTCGGTAAGAACATTCCCGAGGAGAACTGTTCCGGCAGGAGTGAACCAGCTTACAGTGTTTGACAGCGACGGACGTATTCTGGCAGAACGTCTATTCTTTATTTGTCCTCCGAAGTCAGATGCAGACAGTATATGCGTGACGGCATTGACAGAAAACCCTACCCCGTGCGGCAAAGTCAGGATAAAGCTTGAAACAGCACCGGAAGCGTCTTTGTCCTTTTCCGCAATGGATGTCGCCACTATGACGAATGGAAAAGTGGGGAATGCCCTGACATGGATGTTGCTTTCTTCCGAGGTGAAGGGATATATAGATAACCCTGATTATTATTTCGAGTCTGACGATACGGAGCACCGTCGTGCCGCCGATATGCTGATGATGGTTCAAGGATGGCGCAGATATGATTGGCGGCTTCAGGCGGGAAAGAAAGGATTTGACGGCAGAATACAGCTTATAGAAGACAAACTGTATCTGTCAGGAAGACTTATGCCTGTGAAGAAAAAGCACACTGTTGACAATGTGGAGCTTCGCGCTTTTCTGTATAACAAAAAAGGAGAAAGCCTGAAAGGTAGTTCTGTCACAGACAGTCTGGGTTATTATGCTTTTGAACTTCCGAATGTTTCCGGAGAATGGAATCTTCAGATAAAGACACAGAAAGACGGAGAAGACATTAACTACAGAATCGGTATCGACCGCAGGTTTTCTCCTGTCAGGCGAAATATCTCCATTCAAGAAACAGACATGTTGCCGGCGAATGTACCTAATCTTTTTGCAAAGAAGAGAAAAGTGTCAAACGACAGTGAAGAGGAGGAATATGTGTCCATCACCAAAAAGAACCACATTTTGCCGACTGTGAAAATAAAAGGGCGGTATTTTACAAACGACTTGAATGTTCGCTGGTATAATGAACGTAGCGGTGCGTACCATGCGTCGATATATTACAACTGCGATGAAGTGGCGGACTCCATTGCCGATGAAGGAGAAAAGATGATGGAAATATACGAATGGCTTGCTTCAAAAAACGAGTTCTTCGCAAATGAGCTTCCGAATGACCCGTTCTTTCAGCCGGATCCGATAAAAGACCCTCCTATGGATGAGGGTAAAGTTGAGCATGACTTCATGGTAACGAATACCAATAGTAGCCCTAATTTGTATAAAGACGGATATTCTTACAAGAATCGTCCTTTGATTTGGATTGTAGATAATGCTTATGCCGGTATTACCAACTGCAAAGGATTCCGATTGAGAGAGCAGATGGACGGTAACGGGTATGAGAACTTCAGAGTGATGGAAAGCACTGTGGCTGCTATCCCGACTTTTCTTGATGAAGTGAAGTCCATCTATATCTCGGAAGATCCTCGCGCCTCAATTTCAGTGCTTCATGCTCCGGAATTGCAGGACGGCAATGCTGTAACCATGTACCTATATACTCATCCAAAATACTTTACTTCCAGTCAGAAAGGATTGAGACGCACTCATTTCCAAGGATATAATGTCCCTTCCACATTCGAAATGGAGGATTACTCCCTGTTGCCCGCTATGGAAGACTTCAGACGGACGCTTTATTGGGAACCGGATGTGAAGACTGACAGTCAGGGAAAGGCTGTCATTGAGTTCTATAACAACTCAAGCTGTACACAGATGTACATATCGACGGAAGGAATGACCAAGGATGGCAAATTCTTGGTCAACGATTAAACTTGTGTAAAATGTAAATCTTGCTTTACTTTGACATGGTATGAATGTAGATATGATGAGAAGAATCCATCTTGATACAGTGAGTTCCACAAACAGCTATATACGGAATCAACTTGATTCCGAGGCTGTATTGCCGGAGATGTGTCTTGTCGATTCCGAAGAACAGACCGCCGGACGTGGACAAAAGGGGAATTCTTGGGAAACGGAGAAAGGTAAGAACCTGACGTTTTCCATCCTCTGTCATCCGCACTTTGTGTCTCCTGCCCGTCAGTTTATTCTCTCGAAAGCAATAGCTTTGAGCATACAACAAACATTGGCGGAGTTTGCAGACGGCTTTACTGTCAAATGGCCAAATGATGTGTATTGGAAAGACAAGAAAATCAGCGGAACTCTGATTGAGTGCGACCTCGTGGGAAGATGTATCGGCAATTGTATTATTGGAAGCGGAGTGAATATCAATCAAGAGAAGTTTCTTGGTGATGCCCCGAATCCTGTTTCTCTGAAGAATATCACCGGAGAGGAATATGACAGAGAAGAAATATTAGATAAGATTGCGGCACGTTTCCTCTCTTTCTATACGGATATAAAAGAAGGAAAAGAGGCGGTATTGACAGAACTTTACATGCGCAATCTTTACCGACGCGAAGGCTTCCACCTTTACCAAGACAGCAACCATTCATTCGAGGCGGAAATAGCCGGCATTGAGCCTTCCGGGCATCTTGTGCTAAGGACACATGACGGAACGACACTGAGATTTGAGTTCAAGGAGGTCAAGTTTATACTATAAGGACAATTAGTTCGCTTTTGTTTCATCGGAATATGATTGTACAGGGCTGTCCGTGCCGAACAAATCGGACACCCCGTTGTTATACTCCCACTAATCAATAATAAAATAAACAGTAAGGTAATATGAATTTTATGGAAATCTGTCTTGCACGATTCTCTGCAAGAAAATACACTGACGAACCGGTTTCGGACGAAGACATGACATACATACTTGAGAGTTTGCAGGCGGCGCCGTCTGCTGTCAATCGTCAGCCGTGGAAGTTCGTAATCGCAAAGAGCGAAGAAGCAAAGGAGAAATTGCAGCGTTGCTATGACCGCGATTGGTTTAAGACGGCTCCTGTATATGTCATTGCATTCAAAAACAAGCGTGAAGAGTGGGTGCGCAAGTTCGACAGCAAGCCTCATGGAGACATAGATGTCGCCATTGCCGTGGAGCATCTGTGTCTCGCCGCCACAGATTGCGGACTGGGAACTTGCTGGGTTTGTAATTACAACCCTCAGCTTCTTGCCGAACTGTTCCCGCAGCCGGACGAGTTTGAGGCTGTTGCAATTATACCTATCGGACACATTTCGCCGGATTGTCCGCCGACACCAAAGACACGCAAGGATTTGTCTGTCATTGTAGAGGAAATATAAAAAACTCAGAGGACTCTGATATTCGGAATCTTGAAATAAGAAGAAAATTGGACACAAAACACATAAGAATCAGCGACTATAACTATCCGCTTCCAGACGAGCGGATAGCCAAGTTCCCTTTGCCGGAACGCGACAGCAGCAAACTGCTTGTATATAATAAAGGAGAGGTTACAGAAGACAGATTCACTTCGCTGCCCAACTATCTCCCCAAAGGTGCATTGATGGTGTTTAACAACACCAAAGTGATACAGGCGCGACTTCGTTTCCGCAAGGATACCGGTGCATTGATTGAGGTTTTCTGCCTTGAACCGTTGATGCCGAATGACTATCAGCTCAATTTTGCTTCAACAGGAATGTGCCGCTGGGTCTGCATGATTGGCAATCTGAAGCGTTGGAAAGAAGACAATGTGCTCTCCAAGTCTGTGAACGTTGGCGGAAAGACCGTGAAGTTCACTGCGAGCAGGATTACCGGCGAAGCCTCTGTGCATTCGCATTCAGGACAAGACGGCACAAACCATGTGGTGGAGTTCGCATGGAATGACAACACCGTTTCATTTGCCGATATTCTGGAGGCCGTCGGCGAACTTCCAATTCCTCCGTATCTTAATCGGGAAACGCAGGAGAGCGACAAGAGCACCTACCAGACGGTATATTCCAAGGTGAAAGGTTCGGTGGCGGCACCTACTGCGGGATTGCATTTCACTACACGTGTGCTTGCTGCGCTTGACGATGCCGGAATTGAGCGCGAGGAACTGACACTTCATGTCGGTGCCGGCACTTTCAAGCCTGTAAAGAGCGAGGAAATAGCCGGACATGAAATGCACTCGGAATACATTGTGGTAAAACGGCAGACGTTGGAGAAGCTCATCGCTCATGGCGGCGAGGCTATTGCTGTGGGCACCACATCGGTGAGAACACTGGAGAGCCTCTATTATATAGGTGTCAAACTGGCTTCCTGTCCGGATGTCTCCGAAGAAGAATTGAGCGTCAGCCAATGGATGCCCTATGAATATGCCGAGGCGGTGGCGGCGCAAGGCAGTCGTGCGCTCCCCGTGACGGAAGCTCTGCAAAACATTGTGGACTATCTTGACCGGAATCATCTTACGGCACTTCATACAAATACACAAATAATCATCGCACCCGGATACCGCTATCACATTGTCAAGCGTATGGTGACGAACTTCCATCAGCCTCAAAGCACACTGCTCCTGCTGGTTTCTGCCTTTGTGAATGGCGACTGGAAGAGAATCTACGATTATGCCTTGTCCCACGATTTCCGTTTTTTGAGCTATGGCGACTCCTCTTTGCTCATTCCATAGCAGGAAATGACGGAGCATAGATGACCACACAACAGCGGCTGCATACACATGACTCGTGTGTGCAGCCGCTGATTCATTTCCTGCATCCGGCACGTTTGCGCTCAAGGGTGCTGCTCTGATGTCACAACACAGACAAAAAGTACAATAAGCTGTGTTCTAAATCCACAAGTGGAGCAGAACCATATTTGCCGGACACAGGCTATTTCTTTGTCGATTCAATAATCTCGCCCCAAAGGCATAAAGCCTGACCGGAGCGTAAGAAATGGTTTTGTTGCGTCCCGCCAACGACATGACGCAACAAAACAGGCATGTCAACACAACGGACAGACGTACTATTCCGTTTCGCTTCATCACCGTCTGTTTCATTTAAGAGTCAGCTCCACAATGCAGTCTGTGTCAGCCTTTAGTCCGGCGGTGGCAAGCGTCACCCCGTCCTTCTTCGAACTCTTGAATGCTACCGGCTCGCCGGTGTTGAGACATACAGCCTTCTTAACCCTCTGCGTCAGTTTCATGCTGACAGATTCGGGCATCTCGTCGGTCAGCAGATGTACATACAGCACATTGCCCTTGCGGGTGGTGGTGCCCCAGTCGGCAGTGATGATGTCGCCGGCAGTGGTTCCGTAGATGGTTTCTCCATATTTGCCAAGCCATTCGCCCATGCCTTTGAGACGCTCAACTGACACAGCCGGCAATTCGCCATTGGCTTGCGGACCAATGTTCATCAGCAGATTGGCACCTTTTCCCGATGCGCGCACAAGCAGACGCACCAGTTCTGTCACTGACTTATAATTCTGATCGGCCACTTTGTAGCCCCACATTCCGTTCATTGTCTCGCATGTCTCAAGCGGGAGCTTGCCTATCTCAGCTTCGCCCGAATATCCCGCCTTGTTCTCGCCGGGAAGATCGCGCTCGAACATCTGGAAGTCTTCTCCGTCTATCGGTGCCGTGTGGTGGTTGTTGCCGATGAGGCAGCCGGGCTGAAGCTTGTGTATCAGCGAATAGGTCTCGTCATATCCCCACGGAAAGTCGGGCGCTTGGCCCCAGTGACCGTCAAACCATATACCTCCGATTTTTCCGTAATTGGTCAGAAGTTCGGTTAGCTGGTTGTTCATGAACTTATGGTAACTGCTGTAGTTGGCAGTGCCGGTGCGTCCTGTGCCGTGTCCGGATTTTCCGGCAGGAAAATCCTCACGTGTCCAGTCAATCAAAGAGTAATAGAGGTGGAATCTTATCCCCTGACGTTCACACTCGTCGGCAAGTTCCTTGACAATGTCGCGCTTGAAAGGAGTAGCATCTACAATGTCATAGTCGCTGTATTTAGTGTCGAACATTGAGAACCCCTCGTGGTGGCGCGAGGTGAAGCATATATATTTAGCACCCGAAGCCTTGATGGCCGACACCCATTCACGGGCATTGAACTTGGCCGGATAGAAACCCGAAGCCGCCTTGGCATACTCGTAGCAGTTGATGTTCGATTCATTCATGTACCACTCTCCCTGAGCAAACATGCTGTAAAGTCCCCAGTGGAGGAATATGCCGAACTTTGCATCGCTGAACTCTTTGCGCGATTCCAAATTCTCCTTAGTCGGTACATACCCGTCGCCTGCCTCGGAAGCAAAGGCCACATTTCCGCTTACCATTGCCGCCATAAGTGCCGCCATAAGTGTATTTCTTTTTTTCATAATGAGTTATTGTAAAAGTTGTTTTGTGTGCTGACGCTTCGTTGCGCCATGTCAGCAAATGTAACGAAATATTCTCGTACCACATAATATGCCATCTTGAAATCCTTGGCAACTGCATCAAAATGACGTAGATGTATTCTTTTTTGGATGTTCTGTTGAATGCTTTGCGGGTGTATTCACAGACTCCTCCGTCGCTACCGCGCCACCTCCCCTAACTTAGG